>NZ_VJVX01000043.1:0-76424 GCF_008033685.1 Microbispora sp. CSR-4 | reverse complement strand
TGAGGGGTCGCGTTTGTCATCTCCGCACCGGGGCGCCCTCAACTACCCGTCCGTCCCAGGGCTGCGCCCATCTCACCAGCCGAGAACGCTTGGGCCCTGCCAGGGGAATGGGCAGGCATAGCATCGCGATGATGGCGCGGCGGTTCCGGGACAGGGAGATCATTTGGTCTGTTGGTCACTCATCACGATGGGTAGCGGAATTGGGTAGCAGTTCGGCACACGCTCGCCAGCATGAGGGGGTGTCGGAGCGTTTGGAAACCTATCTATCAGGGTTCTTCACGCATTCCGTGTCGCCGCCGATGTTGATTCCGACAGGGGATTTTGGCACCCCCACACTGATGCCGCCCACGCCTTTGCGTTCGGCACCGGCCACGCGACCTTTCGTGTAGTTGATGGTCCAGCCGCGTTGCCGCAGCACTGTGAGGACTTCCCGGAACACCTCGTCCGGATCGGACGTGTCGTTCGCGGTGTCGCTGCGAACCGTGAGGACACTTGTCACGCTCGTGTCGTCGGTACCGACAGGCCCGCCACACGGCGCATCCTTCACCTGTACGGCGACGAGGGGCTCGGCGTCAGGGAACACTGCCCGGATGATGGCCTTGGCCTCCGTGATGAGAACCTGACGAGATTCCTCAGGGGTCATATTTATCTCCGGTCCACGTGTGCAGGCGCTCACAAGCGCGAGCGGGGCTAGGACTGTGGCGAGGAGGCGAAGTTTGAGCGGAAAGGTCATCTCTGGTCGGGTCCGGCTTCCGTGAGGGATTTGCCGACGATCTGCGCGATGTCCTGCGGGGCGAAGTAGCCGCCGAGGCCGGAGTCGGCGAGCGTTGTCGTCGTCAGGGCAATGAGCGTGGGTACGTCCGTGCTGCCGTTTATCGCCCCTCGGATAATCGGCTCGAACGCCGTGGCGAGTGCTCCCGCCTTCCATTGCGGGACCCTGCTCTGTAGTTCCTTGACCAGGACCCGCACGTTGGCGGCGCCGAACTGTTCGTCATCCAGTTTCGGCGACCCCATAAAGGTCTGAACACACCCGTCGCCGGTGAGGATGGTCTGCAGGTTGTTCAACCCTGTGTTCTTCTGCATGTAGTACTCGGAGTGACCGGACGACCGGCCGGTGGCCAGCCGTCGGATGTCGGCCATCTCCGCAGGATCCTTGCCGTGTGCTTCCGTGTAGGACACCCAGTCGCCTGGGGCGCGCATGGCGAACACCTGGGTGCCGGGTTTCAGCTTGAGATCGGCCGCGCTCTTGATGGTGGGGCCGAGTCCCGGGCTCCCCATGAACACGACCGAGTCGAACGGCGTCCCCTCCTGCAGGGCCTTGCTGGACAGCAATGTGCCGTAGCTGTGGGCGAACAGGGCGAACTTCGCACCCTTGGCCGCCTCCAGCCCGGCACGGAACGAATGCAGTGCGGGGGCACCGGCCTCGGCCTTGGCAGGCAGCACGGAGTCGCCGAACTCAGGCGTGTCATAACCGAGCCACGTGATGACCGCGCTCTCCGGCAGATCCCTCTTGGTCTCGGGATCTCTCAAGAGCAGCGTGGCGTCTCGCGCTATGTCGTGGTAGTTGTCGAGCCGGTTGGTGATGCCGGGGACCATGACGGCGACGTGTTCGGCCTTGGCGAGGTCGCCGAAGACCTCCGCGACGCGGCCGTCGCCAGCCGGATCGAACAGCAGGAACTGGCGCGGGACGGACCGGCCGTCGCCGGTCACCCGCGGCTGGAGGAATTCCGTCATGCGGGCCACCCGCTTCTCCAGAAGCGTCACCTGGGGACTTTTGGGGTCGGTGGCCTTCAAGGCGGCCAGGTCCTTCTGTTCATGGGTGAGGGCGCGCTCGATCAGGAGCCGGTTGGCGGCGTAGCGCACTGTGGCCGGCGCGCCGTCCAGTCGCCCGACCACGTCGGGCTGTTCGATCGCGAGCCAGGATCGTTCGGCGGCGGTCAGTTTGCCGAAGAATTTTCGGATCGCCTGAACTCGCTGCTCCGGAGTGGATGCGGCGTTGTCGCTGATGACCTTTTTCAGGTCTTTCCGCAGCCGGATTTTGTCATCACCGGAAATGGTCCCGACTGCGGTGGTCAGGCCGAATGTGGACAATGCGCCGAATGGGTCCCCGCCCTTTTCCGCTGCGCGGACGATAGCGGCCCGGTTGCCCAGTTCTGTGGCGGTGTCCCCGGCCCACCGCAGCATGGCCGCCAGTGGAGTGGCCTGGGCCTGTCCCACGAGTTGGCAGGCCCGCTTGTAGTACTGCTCCGCCAGTTGTCGTTTGTCGGTGAGAAGCTTGGCCAGTTGTTCCAGATCGTCCGCGTCGACCACCCGTTCCGGCTCCACAGGACTAAAACCTAGCCCGTCGTTGCACAATGTGGAAGGATTCTTACGCCACCCGCCTGGATCGGATGGAATAACGGGGATGTCTCTGCATGATGATTTGAGCCGGTTGGCACATGAACATGAGGATCTGGCCGAGGCGATTGATGAAGTGCTGCAGCCGGTCGGCGTCCTGATGGACCGGATGAGTTGGAAGGGCCCGCATCGGGATCGGGTGCAGGCCGAGCTGGGAGCGATGCGGCGCGGCACCGGGACGGTCAGTGGAAGCCTGCGAGAACGGGCCGTGCTGCTCAGGGGCGCGGCGGCGGCCGTCCCCCCAACGCCCACACCAGGGATCTCGCAGCCGCCGTCTCCGGCGGATCTGGTGAGAGGGGTTCTCCGCCAGATGAGCCCAGTGGGGCCCGTCGTATCTGACGTGCTCTCCCGGTACGGCCTCCTCTGAGAAACCGGGCCTTACGATGCCGGCCGAAAAGCCGCGACATCGAAGCAGAGTGCGTGATTCGGGGGTGTGGGCACTTATCGTGAAGAGGATGAGCACGTTCCACGCAGCAGGTGTCGTTCACCCAGGTATGTCCTGGTGCCGGGGGTAGTAACGCCTCGACGAAGATCCACACCGGTTCCCGAACCGTGCCATGATGGCGATCCAGCGTCCTTGGCCCCCGCAAGGAGGTTCCGTGACCCGACCCGACGAGGCGGCCCGAGCAGCCGGTCGCAGCGAGCCGATCCGTGTGCTGATCGTCGACGATCACGCGCTGATCCGCCGCAGCCTGGAGCTCGCGCTGGCCGCGGAGGCGGATATCGAGGTGGTCGGCGAGGCGAGCGACGGCCAGGAGGCCGTGGAGCTCGCGGACCGGTTGATGCCGGACGTGGTCCTGATGGACGTCCGCATGCCGAGGCTGGACGGCATCGGGGCGACCCGGAAGATCAAGGAGTCGGTGCCGAGCACCCGGATCATCATGCTCACCGTCAGCGACGAGGAGGAGGACCTCTTCGAGGCGATCAAGGCGGGTGCGACGGGCTATCTGCTCAAGGACGTCCAGATCGACGAGGTGCCCGACGCCGTGCGCGGCGTCCACGAGGGGCAGTCGCTCATCAACCCCGCGATGGCGGCCAAGCTGATCAGCGAGTTCGCGAACATGAGCCGCAAGGAGGCCGAGCGGCCTCCCCAGCTCCCGGTTCCCCGCCTGACCGACCGGGAGATGGAGGTGCTGCGCCTCGTCGCGAAGGGCATGAACAACCGCGAGATCGCGAAGGACCTGTTCATCTCCGAGAACACGGTGAAGAACCACGTCCGCAACATCCTGGAGAAGCTCCAGCTCCACTCGCGCATGGAGGCCGTGGTCTACGCAGTGCGCGAGCGGCTGCTGGAGATCACCTGATCGGCCGGCCCGGGCCGCCGGCCACCGCGGCGCGCAGCGGGGCCTCCAGGTCGGCCGCGCCGACCCGCTCCACCCGCACGTCGGTGCAGCCGACCCAGCTCGCGGCCTCCCACAGGGCGTCGCTCATGGCCTCCACGGCCCTGGCCCGGCCGCCGGGCTCGAAACCGACCTGCTTGGCGACCAGCGTGGCGCCCTCACGGGCGGGGTCGACCCTGCCGATGATCCGCCCGCCCGCGAGCACCGGCATCGCGAAGTAGCCGTGCACCCGCTTGTCCTTCGGGACGTACGCCTCCAGGCGGTGGTTGAGGCCGAACACGCGCTCGGCCCGCGCCCGCTCCCAGATGAGCGAGTCGAACGGCGACAGCGGCGTGGTGCGGTGCCGCCCACGCGGCTCGCTCTCCAGCGCCGCGCGGTCCGCCCAGGCGTTCGGGCCATGCGGGTCCGTGCCGCGCCGTGCGGGCCAGCCGGACACCCGTACGGGCACGAGGCCGGCGGCGCCGCTCAGCAGCGCCTCGTCGAGCATGGCGGCGTGTTTGCCCTTGACGCGGGTGAAGTCGACCAGGTCGGCCCGGGTCGCCACGCCGAGCGACCGCCCGGCGATCGTGGTCAGCCGGGTCACGCACTCGTCGTCGGACAGATCCTGGGCGAGCAGGTCCGCCGGGACGGCGCGCTCGGCGAGCTCGTAGACGCGCCGCCAGCCGACGCGGCGGGTGCAGACGACCTCACCGATGTCGAGCAGGAACTCGATGGCGATCTTGGTGTCCGACCAGTCCCACCACGGCCCTCCGTTCTTGGCGCCGCCGATGTCGGCCGTGGTGAGCGGGCCGTCCGAGCGCACCTGCTCGAGGACCTTGTCGACCACGGGCGGCACCTCGTGCCAGCGGTAGCGCCGGTCCCGGTACGCGCGGCGGCGGAAGGCGTACAGCGGCCACTGCTCGATGGGCAGGATGCAGGCGGCGTGGCACCAGTATTCGAAGGCGCGGGCGGGATCGTCCCAATAGGCCCGCTCGACCGCGGAGCGGCCGACCGCCCCGAGGCGCGCGTACGCGACGAGCTCGTGGGAGCGGGCCAGGACGGAGATGGTGTCGAGCTGGACGGCGCCGACGCGCCGCAGCATGCCGGGGACGCCGCCGCCGCGGGCGGTGGCGCCGAGGAAACCCTGGGCCCGGAGGATGATCCTGCGGGCCTCGTCTGCGGTCAGGTCGGTCACAGCCAGAGATGCTAGACGCTGTGACCGACAAAACCCCTACGGCGGTTCGGGGGCTGCCTCAGGAGCTGATGGACCGGTGCTCGAAGGGCGAGTGGTGCTCCTGGACCGGGATCTGGCGGGGCGCGTCCACGATCACGTCCGAGAAGATGTCGAACGCGAGCGCGAGCAGCCCGCCGACCGCGCAGATGCCGACGCCGATCCAGACGAAGAGCCAGTTGGGGCCGAGGGTCAGCGCCACGCCCCCGAGCGTGAAGCCGATGAGGATGATGATGACGGCAAGCCAAGATTTGGCGCTTCCCGCGTGGCTGCCCTGGTGTCCGCTCTGTGCCATACCCCGTTTTCTACCTGATGGCAGTGGTGGTCGGAACATCGGGGGAACCCCTGGCGGCGGTTTTCCCCCATGAGTTATGCGATTGTGCCGCGGCGCTCCGTCGATAGCAGGTGGGTGTGTCTGGTACTGGAACCGCCTACGATGGCTAGCGGGGAAGTATGTCTCGTCCTCACACCCCGGTGATCAACCGAGGTAGACCTGCGAGGAGCTTTACTAAAAGTGCCAGCCATTCTCGACAAGATCCTTCGCGCCGGCGAAGGCAAGACTCTGCGGAAGCTCAAGCGCATCGCCGAGCAGGTCAACTCCATCGAAGAGGACTTCAAGAGCCTGTCCGACGCCGAGCTCCGCGCGCTGACCGCCGAGTACAAGCAGCGTCACGCCGAGGGCGAGTCCCTCGACGACCTGCTCCCCGAGGCGTTCGCGACCGTACGCGAGGCCGCCCGCAGAGTGCTCGGGCAGCGTCACTTCGACGTGCAGATCATGGGTGGCGCCAACCTGCACATGGGCAACATCTCCGAGATGCGCACCGGTGAGGGCAAGACGCTCACCTGTACTCTTCCCGCCTACCTCAACGCGATCTCGGGCAAGGGCGTCCACGTCGTCACGGTCAACGACTACCTGGCCAAGCGCGACGCCGAGACCATGGGCCGCGTCCACCGCTTCCTCGGCCTGGAGGTCGGGGTCATCCTGGCCAACATGTCGCCGGAGGAGCGCCGCAAGCAGTACAACGCCGACATCACGTACGGCACGAACAACGAGTTCGGCTTCGACTACCTGCGCGACAACATGGCGTGGTCGATCGAGGAGTGCGTCCAGCGCGGCCACAACTTCGCCATCGTGGACGAGGTCGACTCGATCCTGATCGACGAGGCCAGGACCCCGCTCATCATCTCCGGCCCGGGCGAGCAGTCGGGCAAGTGGTACCAGGAGTTCGCCAAGATCGTGCCCCGGCTGCGGCGCGGCACCGAGGGCAAGGACGGCGAGGAGAGCACCGGCGACTACGTCGTCGACGAGAAGAAGCGCACCGTCGGCATCCTCGAAGCGGGCGTGGAGAAGGTCGAGGACTGGCTCGGCATCGACAACCTCTACAAGCCCGAGCACACCCACCTCGTGCAGTTCCTCAACAACGCCCTCAAGGCCAAGGAGCTGTTCAAGAAGGACAAGGACTACATCGTCGTCGACGGCGAGGTCCTGATCGTCGACGAGTTCACCGGGCGCGTGCTGCACGGCCGTCGCTACAACGAGGGCATGCACCAGGCCATCGAGGCCAAGGAAGGCGTGAAGATCAAGGACGAGAACCAGACTCTCGCCACGATCACGCTGCAGAACTACTTCCGCCTCTACGACAAGCTCGCCGGCATGACCGGTACGGCGGCCACCGAGGCGAACGAGTTCCACCAGACCTACAAGCTGGGCGTCGTCCCGATCCCGACCAACCGGCCGATGGTCCGCAAGGACCAGCCCGACGTGGTCTACAAGACCGAGGACGCCAAGTTCCAGGCCTGCGTCGAGGACATCAAGGAGCGCTACGAGAAGGGCCAGCCGGTCCTCGTCGGCACCACCAGCGTCGAGAAGTCCGAGAAGCTGTCGCGGATGCTCAAGCGCCAGGGCGTGCCCCACGAGGTGCTGAACGCGAAGAACCACGCGCGTGAGGCCGCGATCGTCGCCGAGGCGGGCCGCAAGGGCGCCGTCACCGTGGCGACCAACATGGCCGGTCGAGGCACCGACATCATGCTCGGCGGCAACCCCGAGTTCCGCGCCGACCTTGAGCTGCACCAGCGCGGCCTGTCGCCGACGGAGACTCCGGAGGAGTACGAGAAGGCCTATCCCGAGGCGCTGGAGAAGGCCAAGGAGGCCGTGAAGGCCGAGCACGAGGAGGTCACCGAGCTCGGCGGGCTCTACGTGCTGGGCACCGAGCGGCACGAGTCGCGGCGCATCGACAACCAGCTCCGCGGCCGTTCCGGCCGTCAGGGCGACCCCGGTGAGTCGCGCTTCTACCTCTCGCTCGAAGACGACCTCATGCGGCTGTTCAACTCGGCCAGGGTCGAGATGATCATGACGCGGCTCAACATCCCGGATGACGTGCCGATCGAGTCGGGCATGGTCTCCAAGGCCATCGCCTCCGCGCAGCACCAGGTCGAGCAGCAGAACTTCGAGATCCGCAAGAACGTCCTCAAGTACGACGAGGTCATGAACCGCCAGCGCACGGTGATCTACGCCGAGCGGCGGCGGGTGCTGGAGGGCGCCGACCTGCACGAGCAGGTCCGCGGCTTCGTCACCGACGTCGTGGACGACTACGTCAAGGGCGCCACGGCCGAGGGTTTCGCCGAGGAGTGGGACCTCGAGAAGCTGTGGAAGGCGTTCGGCCAGCTCTACCCGATCTCCTTCACCGTCGACGAGCTCATCCAGCAGATCGGTGGCGACCGCGAGGAGCTCACGGCGGAGATCATCGCCGAGAAGGTCAAGGAGGACGCGCTCGCGGCCTACGACCGCCGCGAGGAGCAGCTCGGCTCCGAGGCGATGCGCGAGCTGGAGCGCCGGGTCATCCTGTCGGTGCTCGACCGCAAGTGGCGCGAGCACCTCTACGAGATGGACTACCTCCAGGAGGGCATCGGCATGCGTGCCTATGCCCAGAAGGACCCGCTGATCGAGTATCAGCGCGAGGGCTACGAGATGTTCTCCGCGATGCTCGACGGCATCAAGGAGGAGTCGGTCGGCTACCTGTTCAACCTCGAGGTCGAGGTGCAGGCCAACCCGATCGTCGAGGAGAACGCCGAGGAGGACACGGCGCTCGCCGAGACCGGCTCGATCATCGCCCGCGCGCTGCGGCAGCCGTCGCGGCCGACCGAGATGGTCTACACCGCGCCGGGCGAGAGCGGCGACGTGGAGGTCAACCGGGTGCGGTCGACCCCCGAGCAGCGCGCCGCGTACGGCGACACCGAGCGCAACGCGCCCTGCCCCTGCGGCTCGGGCAAGAAGTACAAGCGCTGCCACGGCGACCCGCGCAACCAGCAGGCGTGACCTGAGAGCGTGACCTGAGAGGGACCCCGCCGGGCGATGCCCCGGCGGGGTCCTTCGCGTCCTACGCCGTCTCGAAGTCGGTGACCAGCCACTGCACGCCCCGCCGCTCCAGCCGTACGGCGAGCACGCGGCTGCGCGTCCCGCAGTGGACGAGCAGGCACATCTCGATGACTCCGTCGCGGGGGCGCTGCACGTGGGGGAGGCCGGTCAGGGGCGGCCGCTCGGTATCGATCATCTTCCCGGCCCGGACCAGCTCGCGGTAGGCCCGCTCGGTCAGCCGGTCATGGACGGTCTCCGGCGGCCTGCGACCGGCCAGGACCTCCGCGAGCGCCTGGCCGAGCCCCCGCAGGCGGCGCTCGTCCGTGGGCATGCCCGTACGGGCCGGGAGGGGGGCCAGGGCGAGTGCGCCGTACGTGGCGGGATGGGTGATGTGGCCGCCGCCGTCACGCTCGTCGTAGGGAGGATCGGCCGGGGGGACGGACGCGAGCCGTGGCAGGGGGACGGGCTTGGGCATCGGGACTCCGCTCTCTGCGCCGTGAACCTGACTGACGTCTTAAAGAGGTTGCGGTCATCCGCCCTGATACGAGAAAACGCCAACTTTGCCGAGCCGCGGGCCTTTGTGCAGAGGTTCGTCCGGGAAGATTCCGGCCAGGTTCCCGCGGGTTGGCGGGGTCACCGCGGATTTGGGCGCGGGCCTGCCGGCCATTAGCGGCATCCGCAATGCGGGAAAACAACAGGGGCGCCCGGGATCACCGGGCGCCCCTGCTCCCTGAGAGGGGAACCTGACGCGTCAGGCGCGGGCCCGCGCCGTGTCGGCGCTCTCCCCCGAGTCCACGTCGGGCTCGGGTTCGCGACCGGGCGTCATGATGTTCAGCTTCTTGATCAGGAAGCTGAAGATCACGTAGTAGACGACGAAGTAGATGACGCCGATCAACATGATCAGCCAGAAGTTGTGCGTGTTGTCCTTCGTCGCGTTCAGGGCGGCGTCGATCGCGCCGGCGGAGAACCCGAAGCCGAGCCGTCCGTCGAGGGCCGCGACCACGGCCATCGAGATGCCGGTGAGCAGCGCGTGGGCCGCGAACAGGATCGGGGCGACGAAGATGAACGCGAACTCGATCGGCTCGGTGATGCCGGTGACGAACGAGATCAGGGCGGTGGAGAGCATGATGCCGCCGACCGTGGCGCGGCGGTGCGGCGGCGCGGCCCGCCACATGGCGATCGCGGCGGCCGGCAGGCCGAACATCATGACCGGGAAGAAGCCCGCCATGAACGCGCCCGCGCCGTCCTGGCCCGCGAAGTAGCAGTTCAGGTCGCCCGTGGCGTGCGTGGCGCCGACGGTGCACTCCGGCACGGTGAACCAGACGATCGAGTTGACGAAGTGGTGCAGGCCGAAGGGGATGAGGCCCCGGTTCACGATCCCGTAGATGCCCGCGCCGATCGTGGCGTTGCCGGCGAGCCAGTCGCCGAAGCTGCTCAGGCCCTGCCCGATCGGCTGCCAGATCAGGCCGAAGACCACGCCGAGGACGAGCCCGGCCAGCGCGGTGAGGATCGGCACGAAGCGGCGGCCGCCGAAGAAAGCCAGATAGGCGGGGAGTTTCGTCCGGTAGTACTTCTGCCACAGGATGGCCGCGACAAGGCCCATGAGGATGCCGCCGAGCACTCCGGTCGGGTTGGCCGACGCGAGGTTGAGCACCTCTGTCGGCTTGCCGTCCGCCCCCAGGACGGACTGGACCACCTTCGTGTGCACCGCCGAGTCCGCGGAGGCGTCGAAGAACATCAGGTGGGTGACCCGGTCCCAGACGAGGTAGCCGACCACGGCCGCAAGGGCGGTGGAGCCGTCGGCACGGCGGGCGAAACCGACCGCGACGCCGACCGCGAACAGCAGCGGCAGCGCGTCGAACAGTGCGCCGCCCGCGCCGCCGATGACCTGAGCGATCTTGTCGAGCGTCGCGTTGTCCGTGCGGCCGAGGAGGTCGTCCTGGCCGATCCGGAGCAGGAGAGCCGCGGCGGGCAGCGCGGCGATCGGAAGCATCAGCGAGCGGCCGATGCGGGAAAGCGCGGTCATCACCGCGTTCTGGCCGGCAGGTGCTGCGGGCAGGCCCGCGTCGGCGGAGGTGGAACTCATCTGGTGTTCCTCCAGGATGGGGGGACTACTAGAGGCGTCGGGCCGGGGCTCCGAGGAGCGTCCGGAGCTGGTAGCGGTCGGCGCGATAGGTGGAGACGCCGAGTTCGGCGCATACCCCGCCGGCGAAGGACCGGCGCTGCAGCAGCAGCACGGCCCCGCCCCGGGGCAGTTTGAGCAGATCGGCGTCGCTCGGGTCGGCGAGCCCGCCGTCGATGGTCAGCTCCCCGGCGTCCATCACGAGTCCGTAGCGCGACTCGAGCAGGGCGTACAGGGATCGTCCGGTCAGGTCGTAGGCATCGAGATCGGGTGCGAGCGCCACCGGGATGTGGGCGCGCTCGATGCTCAGCGGTTCCCCGTCCGCCGTGCGCAGCCGCTCGATGAAGTGGACGGCGTCTCCCGGCTGGATGCCGAGCTGCCGTGCGAGGTGGGCACTGGCCCGGACCACCCGCCGGTCCAGGTCGCGGGAGCCCGGCTCCATGCCGCGCGCCCGCATGTCGTCGGTGAAGGAGGTGAGTTGGAGCGCCAGCTCGATTTTCGGGCGGGCCACGAACGTTCCCTTACCCGGGACGCGGTGCAACCGGCCCTCGGACACCAGGTGGTCGACGGCCTGTCGTACCGTCATACGAGACAGGTCGTAACGCTGGCTCAGGTCACGCTCGGAGGGGATCGCCGCGCCGATCGGCAGCTCGTTGCTCTCGATGAGGTCGAGCAGGATCTCCCGTAGCTGGAAATACTTGGGCACCGGGCTGTCCGGATCGATCTGGGCCACTGATCCCTCCCCTCTCGCTCAGGATCGTCCGAATAAGTTAAGGTTCTTACTGGTCTAGTCCGGACTAGACCACAGCCGGGAAATGTGTGTCAATGTATGGGCCGGCGACGGATCGATAACGGACAAATCTCGCCAGAGCAGAGGGAGATCATCAATGACGACCAGGATGCGCGGTGAGATCGCCGAGCAGCCCGCGGCGATCCGGGCGACGCTGGACGCCCTTCTGCCGAGGACCGGTGAAGTCGAGGCGGTCGCACGCGACACGCGCCACTTGCTGTTCGTCGCCCGCGGGACCTCGGACAACGCGGCGGTGTACGGCCGTTATCTGATCGAGGCGCGGGCGGGCCGGATGGCCGCCATGGGCGCCCCCTCGGTCGCCACCACCTACCGCCGCAAGCTCGACCTCGACGGCGTGCTGGCCGTGGGCCTGTCCCAGTCGGGCCGTACGGAGGAGATCGTCGAGACCCTCCAGTGGGCGAAGGACTGCGGCGCGAAGACCGTCGCGATCACCAACGGCGGCGAGGAGTCGCCGCTGGCCCAGGCCGCCGACCTCGCGCTGTGCACGCTCGCCGGCGAGGAGAAGGCCGTCCCGGCCACGAAGACCTACACGACCCAGCTCGCCGCGCTGGCCGTGCTCGCCATCGGCCTCGGCGCCGACGTCGACCCCGACGACCTGCGCCGGGTGCCGGACGCGGTGGAGAAGCTGATCTCCGACCCCGGTGACCTGGACGCCGTCGTCGAGGGCCTGGCCGACAAGCCCGGCGTCGTCGTGTCCGGCCGCGGCCTGGCGTTCTCGACCGCGCTGGAGCTGGCGCTCAAGCTCAAGGAGGCGTGTTACCTGCACGCCATGGGCCTGTCGTACGCCGACCTGCTGCACGGTCCGATCGCGGTCGTGGACGCCGAGACCCCGGCGATCCTGGTGGCGGCGGGGGAGGGCCCGACGCTGGCGGGCACGGTCGCGCTGGCCGAGCGGGTCACCGGCGCGGGCGCCGCCGCCTTCGGCGTCGGGGGCGGCGAACGGCTCGCCGCGGCCTCGACCGCCGCCCTGAACGGTCCGGACCTGCCCGAGTGGGTGGCCCCGCTGGGACTCATCGTCCCCGGGCAGTTGCTCACCGAGGCGCTCGCGCGCAGGCTCGGTATCGACCCCGATTCCCCCCGCGGTCTGAAGAAGGTCACGCAGACCGACTGACGGCAGGCCGTTCGATACAACAGGAGGACCCCATGGCTGCAGACGCCGAGGCGATCATCGCCGGGCTCGGTGGCGCCGACAACATCATCGAAGTGGAGCCGTGCATCACCCGGCTGCGCACCGAGGTGCACGACGCCTCGAAGGTGGACCAGGCCGCGCTCAAGGCGGCCGGCGCCCACGGAGTGATGGCGGCGGGCAACGTCGTCCAGGTCGTGGTGGGCCCCGAGGCCGACACCATCGCCAGCGACATCGAGGACATCATCGGCTGAACCGGGAGATCGTCGCGGGTCCGCCGGTCTCTTCGGCCGGACCTGTGACGACGCCTGCCCGGATCTCAGGGAAGGGCTCTTCATTGACGACTGTTCTCGCCCCGGTCGCGGGGGCGGCCATCGGTCTCGCCGCCGTGCCGGACCCGGTGTTCGCGCAGGCGATGGTCGGCCCGGGGACCGCGATCGACCCCCTCAGGGAGCCCGTCGAGGCCCTGGCCCCGATCGACGGCACGATCGTGAAGCTGCACCCACACGCGTACGTCGTGGTGGGGGACGACGGCAGGGGCGTGCTGGTGCATCTCGGCATCGACACCGTGCAGCTCAAGGGCGAGGGCTTCCGCCTGCTCGCGGCCGAGGGGGACCGCGTCGGCGCGGGGCAGCCCGTCGTGGCCTGGGACCCCGCGGCGGTCGAGGCCGGCGGGCGCTCGCCGGTCTGCCCGGTGGTGGCGCTCGACGCCGTGGCGGACTCCGTCGGCGGGCTCGCCGAGGGCAGCGTGAGCGCGGGCGACCCGCTCTTCGAGTGGTCGTGATCAGGTGACCGCTCAGGTGACGACGGCCGCGCTCTTCGACCTCGACGGCACTCTGGTCAACACCGAGATCCGCAACCGTGCCCTGTGGCGGATGTTCCTGGAGGACCACGGCATCACGTTCGACGACACGCTGTTGCGAAGCGTCGTGGGCCGTCGCGGGGTGGACGTCATCCCCGAGGTGCTGCCCGGTCTGGACCCGCAGGTTGTGATGGAGGAGATCCGCTCCTATTACGACCATCCGGACCTGCCCGACATCGTGCCGGTGCCGGGGGCGGCGGAGCTGGTGGCCCGGGTGGCGGAGCAGGGGGCTCCGCTGGCCCTGGTCACCTCGGCCCAGCGATGGTGGGCGGTGGAGCGGCTCACCGAGATCGGCGTGGTGGAGATGGTGCGGACCATCGTCTCCGCCGAGGACGTGACCGTGGGGAAGCCGGACCCGTCCGGCTATCTCAAGGCGGCGGATCTGCTCGCCGTGGACCCGGCCGCGTGTGTGGTGTTCGAGGACTCGCTCGCGGGGATAGCGGCGGCCCGGGCCGCGGGTATGACCTGCGTCGCGGTGGCCACCACGCATCATCCGGATGAACTGTCACACGCGGATCTGGTAGTACCCGATATGTCGGGTATTGACTGGCCTTTGACGGAACTACCGGCGGTCTAGACCACCGCCGCAGGAGGAGGAAATCGTGGCCGAACGCACAGTCAGCGTCGCGTCCGAGGTCGGGCTGCACGCCCGCCCGGCGGCGACGTTCGTGCAGACCGCGGCGAAGGCGCCCTACGACGTCACCGTCGCCAAGGCGGGCGGCTCGCCGGTGAGCGCGAAGAGCATCCTGTCGGTCCTCGCGCTCGACGTACGGCAGGGGGAGTCGATCGTCATCCGCGCGGAGGGCGACGGCGCCGAAGAGCTGCTCGACGAGCTCGCCAAGATCGCCTCGGCCTCCTGACGCCAGTGGACGGGCAGCGGACGACGGGGATGACAGCGGGGGACGAGACCGGCACTGTGCTGGCCGGCACTGGGGTGAGCCCGGGCGCGGGATATGGGCCGGCCCATGTGCTCGCGGGTGAGATCCCCGAGCCCGACAAGGAGGCGCGCCACGACGGCGACGCCGCCGCCGAGCGGTCCCGCGCGGAGCGGGCGGTCGAGGAGGTGGCCGCCGACCTGGAGGCGCGCGGCGCCCGGGCGGGCGGCGAGGCCCAGGAGGTGCTCGGCGCGCAGGCGCTGATGGCCCGCGACCCGAGCCTGGCCATGGAGGTCGGCGAGCTCATCGAGCAGGGCGTGGCCGCCCCGCGCGCCGTCTTCGACGCCTTCGGCAGGTATCGGGACCTGCTCGCGGCGGCCGGCGGCTATCTGGCCGAGCGCGTGACGGACCTCGACGACATCCGCGACCGGGTGATCGCCGTGCTCACCGGGCTGCCCATGCCCGGCGTGCCCCCCAGCGCCGACGAGCCGTTCGTGCTCATCGCCAAGGACCTCGCCCCCGCCGACACCGCCCTGCTGTCCAAGGACGTGGTCGCCGCGTTCGTCACCGAGCAGGGCGGGCCGACCAGCCACACGGCGATCCTCGCCCGCTCGATGGGCGTGCCCGCCGTCGTGGGCTGCGCCGGTGCGACCGCGATCGCCCCCGGCACCCCCGTGCTGGTCGACGGCGCGTCCGGGCAGGTGCTGCTCGCCCCGGACCCGGCCCGCGTGACCGAGGCGCGCGCCGCCGACGAGGCGCGGCGGGCGGTGCTGTCGGCGGCCACCGGCCCCGGCGCGACCGCCGACGGCCACCCCGTTCCCCTGCTCGCCAACATCGGCGGCCCCCGCGACCTGGAGAGCGCGCTGGCCAACGGCGCCGAGGGCGTCGGCCTCTATCGCACCGAGTTCCTCTTCCTCGACCGGGAGACCGCGCCGTCGGGAAGCGAGCAGGAGGAGGCCTATCGGGCGGTGTTCGAGGCGTTCCCCGAGGGCCGTGTGGTGGTGCGCACGCTCGACTCGGGCGCCGACAAGCCGCTGGCGTTCCTGCCGCCGCCGGAGGAGGAGCCGAACCCGGCGCTCGGCGAGCGCGGCCTGCGCATGTTCCGCCGCTATCCGGAGATCATGACCGCCCAGCTGGGCGCGCTGGCCAGGGCCGCCGCCGGCGTCCCGGCCAAGGTGCAGGTCATGGCGCCCATGGTGGCCACCGTCGAGGAGGCCGAGTGGTTCGCCGAGGCCTGCCGTACGGCGGGGCTCGACGGCGCGGGCATCATGATCGAGGTGCCGTCGGCGGCGCTGCGGGCGGCGGACCTCATCCGGGCCGTCGAGTTCTTCTCGATCGGCACCAACGACCTCACGCAGTACGCACTCGCCGCCGACCGCCAGGTCAGCGCCGTCGCCGGGCTGCAGGACCCGTGGCATCCGGCCGTGCTCGACCTGATCGCGACGGCGGCCTCCGCCGCCTCCGCGGCGGGCAAGGGCTGCGGGGTCTGCGGCGAGGCCGCGGCCGATCCGGTGCTCGCCTGCGTGCTGGTCGGCATGGGCGTCACCTCGCTGTCCATGGGCGCCCCCGCGCTGCCCTGGGTGCGCGCCGCCCTGGCGCGGCACACGCTCGCGCAGTGCCGCGACGCCGCCGCCGCGGCGCGTTCGGCCACGTCGGCGCAGGCCGCGAAGGCCGCCGCGCGGGCGGAGCTGCCGGGCCTGGACGCGCTCGCGCTCTGACCGGCCGTGACCGGGTTCCGGCCCGGTCACGGCCGGACCCGGATACGGTAAAGAACGTGCCACGAATCAGACACGGTCTCGGCATGATCGCCGCCCTTCTCGTGACCGGATGCGGGCCGGGCATCGGCGCGAGCCCGGCGCCCTCGCCCCGCGCGTCGGCGCCGGTGTCGGCCACGCCGTCCGCCGCGCCGGCGTCGGCCACGCCGTCGGCACGGCCCTCGGGGAGCCTGGCCGAGCGGACGCTCGCGGAGATGAGCCTGCGCGACAAGGTGGCACAGCTCTTCACCATCGTGGTGTGGGGTCAGAAGGCCGGCGCGGCGAGCAAGGAGAACGAGGCACGGTACGGCGTGGCCACGCCGG
The DNA here is from genome assembly GCF_008033685.1 of Microbispora sp. CSR-4. NCBI lineage: Bacteria > Bacillati > Actinomycetota > Actinomycetes > Streptosporangiales > Streptosporangiaceae > Microbispora > Microbispora sp. CSR-4. Next base: position 60,248 of record NZ_VJVX01000043.1, on the reverse strand, counting down.
CGCAGGTCGTGGAGAAGTTCCGCCCCGGCGGGGTGATCCTGTTCGACTGGGCGGGCAACGTCTCCGGCGCGAGCCAGGTGGCCGCGCTCACCACCGGCCTGCGCGAGGCGGCGGCCAAGGCGGGCAACGCGCCGCTGATGATCGGCGTGGACCAGGAGAACGGCCTGGTCTCCCGGCTCAAGTCCGTCGTCACCACGTTTCCCGGCGCGTCGGACATCGGGAAGACCCGCAAGCCGGCGAACGCGCGCGACGTCGCCAGGGCGACCGGGGAGGAGCTGCGCGACCTCGGCATCTCGCTCGACTTCGCGCCGGTCGCCGACGTCAACATCAACCCGCGCAACCCCGTGATCGGCCCCCGCGCGTACGGCGCCGACCCGGGGAAGGTGGCCGCGATGGTCGGGGCGGCGGTGGACGGCTTCCACGCGGCGGGTGTGGCCTCCGTCGCCAAGCACTTCCCCGGCCACGGGGACACCTCGGTCGACAGCCACACGGGGCTGCCGGTCATCACTCACTCGAAGTCACAGTGGCGGAAGCTGGACGCGCCGCCGTTCCGGGAGGCGATCGCGCACGGGGTGGACGCGATCATGTCGGCGCACCTGGTGATGCCGAAGCTCGACCCCTCGGGCGACCCCGCCACGCTGTCCCCCCGCATCCTCACCGGCCTGCTCCGCGACGAGCTCGGCTTCGACGGCGTGATCAGCACCGACGCGCTCGACATGGCCGGGGTGCGCAAGAAGTACGGCGACGCCGAGGTCGCCGTGCGGGCCGTGCTCGCCGGTGCCGACATCCTCCTCATGCCGCCGAACCTGCCCAAGGCGTACGACGCCGTCCTCGCCGCGGTGAAGTCGGGCCGGATCTCCGAACGCAGGATCGACCAGTCGGTGCTGCGGATCCTGCGGCTGAAGGAGAAGCGCGGCCTCTTCGGCCCGATCCGCACCGACCCCGGCGCGGTGAGGTCCGCCGCCCACCTCAAGATCGCAAAGCGCGTCTTCGCCGCCGTCAAGTGACGTCAGGCGCGTCCTCCGCGTCCTCGACCGGCTCGTCGGGGTCGGTGTAGTCGAAATACACCGTGATGGACGGCCAGTCGGCGCCGTCGTCGGTGATCTCGTTGTGCATGATCAGGTCGTACACCTCGATCTGGCCCAGCTCCTCGATCGTGGTCGCGACCCGGCGGAGCAGCGCGGGAATGCTGTCCTGGCCGATCCCTTCGGGATTGTTCTGGGTGAAGTGGTGCATTCGATTAGTGATCGGCTTGGTCACGAAGATCCCCACCGGCGCTTCTTCTTGCCCTGATTGCTCTGGTTCTGCTGGCCCTGCTGCTGATTCTGCTGCCGGCTCGACTGGTCCGTCTGGGTGCCGCGCTTCTGCGCGTTGCGCTCACCGTCGAGCTTCTCACCGGTCTTCACCTTCTGCTCCGCCGCCTTGGCCGCCTTCCTGTCGTACGGCTGACCGGCCTTCTTGGCGTCCAGCGCGGCCTGCTCGGCGGGGGAGAGCTGAGGGCCGGTCTGCCGGGAGTAGGGCTTGCGGCTCCTGGCCATGTCGAGCTTGACGCCGCCGCGGGGCCCCGCCGTGCCCGTCGTCCGCACCGGCGCTCCCCGCAGCGGGACGTGGGGGCCGCCCGCTCCCGCCAGGGACGGGCCACCGCCGAAGGGGCCGCGGGTGTTCTTGAGGATGCGTTCCAGCGGTTCGGTGATGTGCCGCGTGACGGCCGGGGCCAGCACCCGGGCCCCGCCCTCCTCGGCCTCCCTGAGGATCTTCCGCATGGCGTAGCGGGTGGCGAGAAGCCCGGCCGTGGCCGAGGCCGCGGCGAACGGACCGCCCGCGACGAGGACCGAGGCCAGCCTCGTCGCGCCCGCGACGGCCTGGCTGATGATGGCCACCTTCGTGGCGGTCACCGCGGTGGCGGTGCCTTCGAGCACCGCCGGCGCGTACGTGGCGGCCCCGACGGCCGTGCGGAGGTGTTCTGCGGTGCCGGCCTTGTTCCAGTTGGTGCGCATCGCGTCGGCGGACAGGCCCTGGTAGACGCCCGGCAGCCGCCTGACCTCGTTCTCCGCGCCGGCTCCTCCGGAGGCGGCGCCGGCCTGCACGACCTGCCAGGGGCGGATTTCCGCGCGGATGTCGGCCTCGTCGATCTTCGGGAAGTTGACCAGGCTCGCGATCGGCTGCGCCCAGTCGGGCGGCATCAGGCCCATGTGAGGCCCGCCTCGTCGGCGGCCGTCGAGATCTGGCGCCCCGCGTCGCCCTCGGCGTCCGACACCCGCCGGCTCGCGACCGCGAGCGCGTCTCCGTGGCCGCTCACATTCCCCCCGAGGTGCGCGTACGCCTCGACGGCGGTCAGGGCGCCGCGGTTGTAGGCGGCCACGAAGGCGCCGAACAGGCCGTCGTCGCCCCACGAGGCGGAGCCCGCCCGCTCGCGCAGATGAACGAGGGCGGTCACGAACTCGTCGCCGTGCTCGGTCAGGCGAAGGGAAGCGCTGTTCACACCGCTGTGCTCGATGCCAAGTTCCCCGTGCATGCGCCGCACGTTAGCATGACCCGCGAATTACGGACGGGTGAATTGCACAGTAAAAGCCTTTTGTTCTTTTTATGGAGGAACGCTTGTCCTTGTCGTTTCCGGGCGGCAGTGATCTGGAGCTGCTGGAACAAATGATTCGCCAGGCCGAGGACGTCATGCGCGGCCTCGCGGACATCCAGGCCCAGATCCGGCGGGTCACCGGCGAAGGGGAGGCCGCCGACGGCCAGGTGCGGGCCAGGGCCGACGGCCGGGGACAGGTGACCGCGATCATCCTGGACCCCCGGGTCATGCGGCTCGACTCGGCCGTCTTGAGCGCGGAGGTCACGAGGGCGGCCAGGACCGCCCAGGACGCCGCGAAGGAACGGACGGACGAGCTCGTCGCCGCCGCCCATACCAGGGCGACCGGGCTGGCCGCCCCGCTCGACGAGACGTTCGTGCGTTATCGGTTCGATCAGCTCGCGCAGGAGCTGGACGCGGGACCGGACGCCTTCGCCCCCGATCGGCGCGAAACCGGCGACCTGGAGCAGGACGCGCGGCGGGCCGAGCGGATCGAGTCCTGGCTGGCGGACGGGGAGCGCGAGATCGAGGCCGTCACCGGTCGCGGCCGGGCGGCGGACGGCCGGATCCAGGCCGTCACGACGGCGTACGGCCTGGTGCGCGAGGTCGTCATCGAGCCTCGTGCCATGCGCCTGCCCAGCCGGACGCTGGCCGAGGAGCTCCTGCTGGCCCTGCGCCGGGCGCAGGAGGACGCGAAACGGCAGTGCCGTCAGATGGTGAACGACGCGCTGCGGGAGCTGGCGCCCGGCGAGTCGTTCGGCCCGGACGCCGTCGACGAGTGGTTCGGCGGGTTGCTCAAGCCGTTCGAGCGGCCCTGCTGACCACTCCCTATATTTGTAGGCACGTCGGCTGGGAGGCGCGGTGCTCAAGGGTGTGCTGATCGACTGGGGCGGGGTTCTGACCACGAGCCTGGCCGAGTCGATCGCGGAGTGGATCGAGGCGGACCGGATCGATCCCCGGCACTACCGGGACGTGATGCGCGCGCTGGTCGCGCAGGCATACCGGGCCGGCGTCGAGCCGGGCGGGGAGAACCCGATCCACGCGCTCGAACGCGGCGAGATCCCGGTCCTGGAGTTCGAGCGCGCCCTGGCGGCCCGGCTGGTGACCCTCGACGGCGGACCGCCGGAGGCCGACGGCCTGCTGACCCGGATGTTCGCCGGGTTCCGGCCGGTCGAGGAGATGAACGAGATGCTCCGCCAGGCCCGGGCGGCCGGGCTCGGCACCTGCCTGGTGTCCAACTCCTGGGGCGACCACTATTCGCGGGAGGACTGGGAGGCCCTCTTCGACGCGGTCGTCATCTCGGGAGAGGTCGGCATGCGCAAGCCCGAGGAGCGGATCTTCCGGCATGCGCTCGGCCTGCTGGGGCTCGACGCGGGGCAGTGCGTGTTCGTCGACGACATCGAGGCGAACATCGTGGCGGCCCGCGCGATCGGCCTGGTCGGCGTCCACCACAGCGATCCCGCGGAGACCATCGCCGAGATGGAGCGCCTGTTCGGCCTGCCTCTCCGCGAGCCCGGCGCCGCCGCCCGTCCATAGCCGCAAGATTGATTCGAGGAACGCATGCGCGTTTATCTGCCGTCCACCATCCCCGCGCTGGCGCGCATCGTCGCCGCGGGGGAGCTGGGCCCGGCCCCGCTGACCGGGTTCGCGGTCACCCCCGCGCTGATCGAGTGGTACGCCTCGGGCGACACCGAGGAGCTGGAGTACGTCGCGCTGACCGAGGCCGCCCGGGCCTCCCTGCGCATGCTGGCCGCCGACCGCGCGGACGGCGCCCAGACGGCCGCCCGGCGTGTGGTCATCGCGGCCGAGGTGCCCGACGAGACGGTGAAGACCGGGGCCGACCTGGAGGAGCGCGCCCGGGTGCGGGTGCTGGAGCCGGTCCCGATGCGGCTGGTCGCCGCCGTCCACGTGGACGACGCCGACGCCCTGCCCGACGTGGAGGCGGCCATCGCGGCGCTGCCCGCGGCCGACGGCGGGGACGACGACGCGCAGTTCGTCGTGGACGGCGCGGAGGACCACGAGCTGCTGTGGTACGCGACCCAGGAGATCCCCGACCTGCTCACCTGAGCTTCACGGATCTGTCACACCCGGCGTCTAAGCTGGGGGACAAGATGACACACATTGTTTGGGACTGGAACGGGACGCTCTTCCACGACATCGACGCCGTCGTCGGCGCGACCAACGAGCTCTTCGTGCCGTACGGCCTGGGGCCGTACGACGCGGACGGCTTCCGCGAGGTGTACCCCCGCCCCATCTGGGTGGCGTACGAGCGGATGCTCGGCCGGCCGCTCAGGGAAGGCGAATGGGAACTGCTCGACGCGGGCTTCCACGAGCACTATCACCGCCTGATGGAGGCGTGCAGCCTCGCCGAGGGTGCGGTGTCGAGCCTGCGCGCCTGGCAGGAGTCGGGCCGAACGCAGTCGCTGCTGTCCATGTGGGGCCACGAACGGCTGGTCCGCAAGACCGGCGAGTTCGGCATCGACGGCCACTTCACCCGGATCGACGGCTCGCGCTCGGCGACCGGCGGCCACAAGGCCGAGCACATGGTGGAGCACCTGCGTGCGCTCGGCCTCGACTCGGCGAAGGTCGTGGTCATCGGTGACAGCGTGGACGACGCCCACGCGGCCCAGCACGTCGGCGCCCGCGCCATCCTCTACACCGGCGGCATGACCAAGCGGTCGGAGCTGGAGGGCGTCGGCGTCCCCGTGGTGGACACGCTGGCCGACGCCCTCGATCTCGTCTGATCAGCGGGCCTGGCGTTCCTCCTCCAGCAGCCATCGGGGTTTGGCCCTGCGCGGCGGCCGGTAGAGCCGCTTGACCGCCACACCTCCGACGACGAACGACGCGAAGAGGAACAGGCCGGTGATCGCGTCCCAGGTCTCCTGGCCGGAGACCCGGGTGTAGGCGAGCATCACGGCCCACATCGCGAACATAACGGCCCCGGGGAGCTGCGCGAACGGCAGGTTGCGCAGCTCCTTGGGGAGGTCGGCGCCGTCCGCCCCGCTTGGCGCCGCGCGTCTCGATCCGGTCGGCCTTGGCGTCGCACCACATGCTCCGCCCGTTGCCCCCGGTCGGCAGCTCGTACTGCTCGGGCTCGCCGGTTCGCTACCCGTCCCGTCTGGGAGGGGTTATCAAGGCGGTTGTGGATACACCGGACACTCCGCGTGGGCCGTACGCTGAGCACGATCCACACCGCACCCCCACGGAGGCCGCGATCAACCGCCTCGTTCTCTGGAACATCGACCTGACGCTCGTCGACGTCGCCATCGTCACCCGCGACGCCTACGCGGACGCGTTCCGGATGGTGACAGGGCGACCGCTGGTCAAGCTCGCACCGGCGCTGGGCCGCCCCGACTCGGAGATCATCTTCGAGACCCTGGCCGTCAACGGCATCGCCGTCGAGGACTATCACCTGCCGAGATTCGTCGACGCGCTGGCCGTCTGCTTCGCGGAGCGGCGCGGGCGGCTGTCCAAGGACGGCCGCGCGCTGCCCGGCGCCAAGGACGCGCTCAAGGCCGTGTCACGCCTCGACGGCGTCGTGCAGTCGGTGCTCACCGGCACCATCAAGAGCAATGCCGTGCACAAGCTCAAGGCGTTCGGGCTGGACAAGTGGATCGACGTCGAGGTGGGCGGCTACGGCGAGGAGGTCTATCCGAAGGCCACCCTGCTGCAGGTTTCGCAGGGGCGGGCCAAGGCCCGGTACGGCGCCGTCTTCACCGCGGGCAACACCGTCCTCATCGGCGATTCCACGCGTGACGTCCAGGCGGCGAAGATCGGTGGCGCGGCCATGATCGGCGTGGCGTCGGGGCGTTCCACGGCCGCCGAGCTGCGCGAGGCCGGCGCGGACATCGTGCTGTCCGACCTGTCCAACTCCTCCGAAGTCGTCGCGGCCGTCGCCCGCCTGACCACTCCGGCCGACCGTACGGCCCACTGAACGGCCCACTGAACGACCCACTGACCCCGGACTCGATGGGGCGCCGACCGCATACGGGCGCGGCCTGAACGTTTCAGCGCCGCGGCCGCTCCAGATGACGTGGGTCCTTTCGGCCTCTACCGCGTCCGGCTGAACGTCCCCGGCCGGCCGTACTGAGCGTCGTCACGGTGCATTGCGGAGTCACAGTGCCTTGCGGAGTCACAGCGCCTTGAGGAAGCGGGCCGCGACGGGGGCCGCCATCTGTGCTCCGGTGCCGCCGCCCTCGACCACGACGGCGAAGGCCAGGTCGCCCTTGTAGCCGATGAACCACGAGTGCGTGGGCGGGTTCTTGCCGCCATCGGCCGAGCCGTATTCGGCGGTGCCGGTCTTGCCCGCCGTACCGGCGGGGAAGGAGATGCCGCTCGCGGTGCCCTCGCTGACGACGGCGGGCATGAGGCGGCGCAGCGCGGACACGACCGCGGGCTCCAGCGAGCGTGGGGGCGTGCCGCCCTCCGGGACGAGTGAGGCCGGGACCAGCCGGGGCTGCCGCCAGGTGCCGGCGGCGATGGCGCCGGCGACGGCGGCCATGTTCAGCGGGCTGGCCAGGACGCGCCCCTGGCCGATTGCCGCGGACGCGAGATCGGTGTCGTCATGCGGTGCTGGGAAGGCGGCGTCCACGGCGGGCACCCCGATCTTGATGCTGGCGCCGAAACCGAAGTCGGAGGCCACCTTGGACAGGCGATCGGCGCCGAGGCGCCGCACCGCCATGTCGCCGAACGTCGTGTTGCACGAGTGGGCGAAGGCGTCGACGAAGCGCAGCGTGCCGTAGTCGTGGAACTCGGCGTTGTGGAACGGGAAGCCGCCGATCGTCTTCTCGGCCGGGCACTCGACGGTCTGGCCGGGCGTGACGCCACCGGCGACCAGGGCCGAGGCAGTCACGATCTTGAAAGTCGAGCCCGGGGGGTACGCGCCGAGCAGGGCGCGGTTGTATCCGCCCGGCTTGTTGACCACCGCGAGGACCTCGCCCGTGGAGGGGCGCAGCGCGACGAGCGAGGCGGGCTTGTCCACGCCCTCAAGGGCCTGCGCACCCGCCTGGTGCACCCGCAGGTCGAGGGTGGTCGAAAGCGGCTTGCCGGGCTTCGATCCGCCCTCGGCCAGTGTGGCGACCTTCGAGCCCGTACGGCTGTCGACCAGGTCGGCCCGGGCGGACGCGGTGCCGGTCAGGCGCGAGGCGTACTGCTCGCGCAGCCCCTCGACGATCTGCTGCACGGAGCCGGGGGCGTCCGGTGTGTCGATGCGGGTGCCGTCGGCGGCGGTGATCGGCGCGCGCTCGGCGGGCACGGTGGTGAGCTTGGCCCGGACACCGTTGCCCATCCGGGGATGGATGGCAGTCGAGGTCCATGCCACCTTCCAGGCGCGGTCGCTTTCGACCAGGTGCAGCCTCCCGTCGTACGCGATGGGCAGCGGGCCGGTCAGCCGCGCCCGGAACCGCACGGTGTCGTCCTGGACGCTCGTCACCTGGAATCGCTGCCCCGTGAGCTTCAGGTCGTCGTGGAAGCGGCGGTAGGTGCTTTCGAAGCCGGCCGGCGGGTCGGCGACGAGCGTCCGCATCGCCGCGTAGTCCGAGCGTGACCACGCCGCGAGGAAGTCCCGCGCGGTCTCCTCGGGTGATCCCTTCGTCCGCAGCGCCCACACCGTGACCCCCGCGGCCACTACCGGCACGAGCACCGCCGCCGTGACGTACGGCCAGCGCCTGCGCTCTCGCATGCGTCCCCCTTCGGATCGAGTGCACGCCATAGAGCAGCAGATCGACCGGAAGGATGTCCAATATGGATATCAACGTGCTTCATGTTCGGTTCGGATATGCTCCCAGCTCGTGGACTTGGTCCGGCATCTCGGCTACTTCCTGGTTGTGACGGAAGAGCTGCATTTCGGGAACGCGGCCGCGCGGCTGGGGATGGCCCAGCCGCCGCTGAGCCAGCGCATCAAGCGGCTGGAGGAGGAGCTGGGCGTGCGCCTGTTCGAGCGGTCGAGCCGGCGGGTGGCGCTGACGGAGGCGGGGCGGCTGCTGGTGCCCGAGGCCCGCGAGATCGTGGCCAGGGTCGAGCGGATGCGCGACCTCATGTCCGACCTCGCGCGTGGCGACGCGGCGGTGGTGCGGGCGGGCGTCCCCGCCGACCTGGGCGCCGCCGTGCTCGCCGCGCTCATCGCGGGGTTTCGCGAGCGCCGCCCCGACGTACGGCTGTCGCTGACCGAGATGGGCACGGCCGCGCAGGTCACCGCGTTGCTGGAGGGCAGGCTCGACGTAGGGCTGCTGCGGCATCCGGTCGCCGCGAACGGGCTCGCGTACGGGCCGGTGCTCGTCCGGCATCCGGGGGTCCTGCTGGCGGAGGACGACGAGCTGACCGCGTGGGCGACCGTGCACCTCGGCGACCTGGCCGGGCGCGACCTGGTGCTGTTCTCCCGGGACGCCGAGCCCGGCCTGTACGACGACACGCTGGCCTCGTGCCGCCGGGGCGGCTTCGTCCCCGCCGAGATCGTCTGCACCGACCGCGTGGAGTTCGCCCTCGGCCTGGTCCTTTCCGGCACGGCCGTCACGTTCGGCGCTCCTGCCGAGGTGCCGGGGGTGGTGTGGCGGCCCCTCGCGGGCGCGCCCCTGGCCTGGCGCTGCTCCCCGGCCTGGCGGGCCGAGCCGGGGCCGTACGTGCGAGACTTCACGACCGTGGCCGTACAGGTGCTGAAAGAGAGCGCCGGCATGGTGGACGAAGGTGTGCCGCCCGCGCCGCGCGTGGCGCCGCGCCCGGCGACCGGGTTCCTCGCATGACACCCGACATGACACGCGGCACGACGCGCGGCACCACACGCGACATGAGTCCCGGCATGAACCCGATGGAACGGGTCTTCCGGTCCGCCGGCGTCATGGGGTGGCTGCACGTGGTCGACATCGACGACGGGCGCGAGGTGGGCCTGCGTGCCGACGAGCCGGTGGTGCTCGCGTCGGTCTTCAAGGTGGCGCTGGTGCTGGAGCTGCACCGTCAGGCCGAGCGCGGGCTGTTCGACCTCACCGAGCGCGTCCGCGTGCCGGGCGCGGACCGTACGGGCGGGGGCACCGGGCTGGCGGCGATGCTGGACGACGCGACGCTGTCGCTGCGCGACCTGGCCTACCTGATGATGGCGGTGAGCGACAACACCGCGGCCGACGTGCTGCTCGCCCGGGTGGGCAGGGAGGCGGTCAACACGCTGCTCGACGGCCTCGGGCTGACGGCGACGCGGGTGACGCAGGACTGCCGCGAGATGCTCGCCAGCCTGCGGGTGGACGCGGGTGTGGCGGACCAGTCGGACGTGAACCAGGCGTGCACCGACCCCGAGGTGGTGGCGCGGCTGAGCGCGCTCGACCCGGCGGTGGCCAACCGGAGCACGCCACGCGAGATGACCCGGCTGCTGTCCATGATCTGGCGGGACGAGGCGGCGGGAGCGGCCTCGTGCGCGGCGATCCGTCGTCTCATGGCGCTGCAGGTGTGGCCGCACCGGCTGGCCTCGGGGTTCCCGTTCGACGATGTCGCGGTGAGCGGCAAGACGGGCACGCTGCCCACGCTGCGCAACGAGATCGGGGTGGTGGAGTATCCCGACGGCGGGCGCTACGCCGTGGCCGTGTTCACCCGGTCGTACGGCACGGCGCAGAACCAGCCGCGGGCCGACGCCGCGATCGGGACCGCCGCGCGGATGGCGATCGACCAGCTCAGAACCCACATATGACAGGCCCTTTCTATGTGGGCGGGGAGGGTGACATGCGGCGCAAGCCTGGCAAAGATGGGGGCATGGTCGAGGAAGGCGCTCTGCTCTGGGAACCCACGCCCGACGTCGTACGTGCGGCCCGGATCACCCGTTACATGGAACGACTGGGCCGTACGGGGGACTACGAGGACGTCTGGAAGTGGTCGGTCGAGTCTCCGGCCGACTTCTGGACCTCCATATGGGACTACTTCGGCGTGGTCGGTACGCGTGGCGACGGGCCCGTCATCCGGGGAACGATGCCGGATGCCGAATGGTTCACAGGATCGGCCCTGAACTACGCCGAGAACGCGCTGCGCGGCCACCCCGGCCGGACGGCGGTGATTTTCCGCAACGAATCGGGCAGCCGTTGGCAGTACTCGCTCGGCGAGCTCCGCGAGGAGGTCGCCCGCGTCCGGGCGGGCCTCGTACGGCTGGGCGTGGGGCGTGGTGACCGGGTCGCCGCCTATGTCCCGAACGTCCCGGAAGCCCTCATCGCCTTCCTGGCCACCGCCTCGCTCGGGGCGATCTGGTCCTCCTGCTCGCCCGACTTCGGCGCGCCCAGCGTGACCGACCGGTTCGCGCAGATCGAGCCGAAGGTGCTCATCGCCGTGGACGGTTACCGCTACGGCGGCAAGGCGTACGACCGGTCGCAGGTGGTGCGCGAGATCGCCGGCAAGCTGCCGACGCTGGAGGCGACCGTCTGGATTCCCACGCTCCTCGAAGGCGCGCCCGATAACGGCGTGAGCTGGGACGACCTGCGGGCCGAGACCGCGCCGCTGGAGTTCGAGCGGGTGCCGTTCGGCCATCCGCTGTGGGTGCTGTACTCGTCCGGCACCACCGGCCTGCCCAAGCCCATCGTGCACGGCCACGGCGGCATCGTGCTGGAGCATCTCAAGTCGTTGTCCTTCCACCAGGACCTCGGCGAGGGGGATGTGTTCTTCTGGTACACCACTACCGGCTGGATGATGTGGAACTACCTCATCGGCGGCCTGCTGGTGGGGTCCACCGTCCTGCTGTACGACGGCAGCGCGGCCCATCCCGACACCGGCGCCCTGTGGCGGGTCGCCGCCGAGGAGGGCGTGACGTACTTCGGCACCGGCGCGCCGTACATCATGGCGTCGATGAAGGCCGGGGTGAAGCCGCAGGGGCTCGACCGGCTGCGCGGGATCGGCTCGACCGGCTCGCCGCTGCCGCCCGAGGGGTTCGCCTGGGTCTACTCGGACGTGAAGCCCGACGTGCAGCTCGGCTCGTTCTCCGGCGGCACCGACGTGTGCACCGGGTTCGTGGGCGCGGTGCCGCTGCTGCCGATCCGGGCCGGCGTGATCCCGTGCCGCTGCCTCGGCGCGTCGGTCGAGTCGTTCGACCCCGCGGGCGCCTCGATCGTGGGCGAGGTGGGGGAGCTCGTCATCACCCGGCCCATGCCGTCGATGCCGGTCATGTTCTGGAACGACCCCTTGGGTGACCGCTACCGGGAGTCGTACTTCGCCGACTACCCGGGCGTCTGGCGGCACGGCGACTGGATCAAGATCCTCCCCGACGGGGGTTGCGTGATCTACGGCCGTTCCGACTCCACCCTCAACCGCGGCGGCGTACGGATGGGCACCAGCGAGTTCTACCGCGTCGTGGAGCGGTTCGACGAGATCGCCGACAGCCTGGTCATCGACACCGGGCAGCTCGGCCAGGAGGGCAGGCTGCTGCTGTTCGTCACCCTGGCCGAGGGCGCGGAGCTGTCCGACGAGCTGGTGTCTCGCCTGCGTACGGCCCTGCGCACCGAGCTTTCTCCCCGGCACGTGCCCGACGAGATCCATGTGGTCCCCGGCATCCCGAGGACGCTGTCGGGCAAGAAGCTGGAGGTCCCGGTGCGGAAGATCCTGCTCGGCACCCCCGTCGAGAAGGCCGCCAACCCCGACGCCATGGCCAACCCCGAGGTCCTCGCCCACTTCGCGCCGCAGCAGTAGAACACGACGGCCGGGGCACCCCGGTGGCGCAGGACGACCGCATCATCCGCATCCCGCCCGCGACGGACGGGGGTGGCGAGCCGCGCGAGTCGGGTGGAGTGCGCGCCTCACCGGGCGGCGGGGTGGCAGCGGATGGGTTTCCCGGGCGGGTGCGCGGAGCGGGGCGGGGCTTTCACGGTCAGGGAGGCGCAGACCGCCGGCGTGGGGTCAGATCCAGCCGCGTCTGGTGGCCTCCATCGCGGCCTGGAAGCGGGTGCGGACCCCCAGCCGGTGCATCAGCTTGGTGATGTGCCGCTGCACGGTGCGTTCGCTCCACCCCAGGGCGCGTGCCGCCGAGCCGTCCGTCGCGCCGGCGGCGAGGAGGGTGAGCAGGCGTTCCTCGTCGGGTGACAGGTCCCGATCGGGCTCGCCGGCCCCGTTCGATCCCGCGGCCTGCGCAAGCCCGCCCGGCCCGGCGGCCCCGCCTGCTCCGTGGAGGCGGACCGGGACGCTGCGGTCCCACAGCGCCTCGAAGAGCGCGATCAGCGCGTCGAGCAGCGGCGACGGGTGGATCAGGTATGACGCGGTGAGCACGGCGTCCCCGGCACGCAAGAGCGGGATGATGGCGAGCCGGTCGTCGGAGATGCCGAGCTTCATGGGCAGCCCGGCGTGGATCCTCGCCTGCTCGCCGTGCTGGATCCCGATGGTGACGTCCTCCAGCCAGCCGGACATCTCCAGCACGCTGGTGTCGTAGATGACCCGGTAGCGCACGCCTCGGCGCAGCAGGTCGAGCTCGACGGAGTTGGGTTCGCGGGGCTGGGCGGGGGCGGCGTACGGCGGGCGGTCGAAGCCGCGCATCTGCCCCCGCGTGTCCCGCTGCATCTGCACCCACCGCTGGTTGACCTCGTCGCGCCCGGAGACGACTTCGACGAGCTCGCCGGGGTGGGCGAAGCGGGTGTTGGCGCGGTAGACGTCCATGAGGGCCCTGATGTGGGCGCGTACGCCGTCCAGCTCGCGCTCCCGTTCCCGCAGCAGCGCCTCCAGGCTGCTGTCGGGCGAGACGGCGACGTAGCGCGTGGGCCGGCCGGTGGAGCGGGTGGCGAGGCCGAGGTCGAGCAGCGTCTGCAGGATGCGGCGGGCGGCGGCGGCCGGCAGATGGCAGTCGGCGACGATCTCGGCGACGGTGGCCTGGGTCCGGCGGACGAGCGCGTGGTAGACCTCCTCGTCCTGAGGGCTGAGCCCGATCGACTCCAGCACGCGATCCTCCTGTCGGGAAAACGACACATGACGGAAACTCGCCACTAACCAATCTTGTCGGTAAAGGGCGGAAGATGTCAGCGTTTTTGAGCACCATCGGCCCCAGTGGCCACAGAAATTAAGGAGCATCATGCCGTTGTCCCCCCGTCGCTCGCCTGGTCGCCGACTGCTTGCAGCCGTTTTACCTGCGGTTTTGCTGACGACTGCGACGTTCGGGACGCTCGTCCCGGCGACCGCGAGCCCGGCCGTGGCCCAGACGGCCCCCGACCCCGACCGGGGCGGCAAGATCGACGCCAAGCTTGCCGAGCAGATGAAGACCGCGCGAGGTCGCATCGAAGCGCTCGTCGTATTGCGTACGCTGAAGGAGCCGCCCCAGGTCGACACCCCCGTGCAGGCGCGCGCCGCGCTCGAGGAGAGCGCGGAGCCGGTGCAGGACCCGGTGGCCGAGTTCGTGCGCTCGCGCGGCGACCAGGTGGTCAACACGTTCTGGCTGAAGAACATGATCCTGGTGCGTGCCACGCCCTCCACCCTGGCCGCGCTTGCCGAGCTCGATCTGGTCGAACGGATCATCCCGAACTTCACCCTCACCCTGCCCGAGCCGGAGCGCGCCCCGGCGTCCAGGACCATGGCCGCCGGGGACACCACCTGGGGCGTCGCCAAGATCGGCGCGGACCGCGTGCAGAAGGAGCGCGGCGTGACCGGCAAGGGCGTCCGGGTGGCCGTGCTCGACACCGGCATCGACATCACCCACCCCGACCTGCAGGGCAAGCTGGTGGGCTCGGGTCCGGAACACGCGGGCGGCTGGATCGAGTTCGGCCCTGACGGCAAGCCCGTGGCCGGCGAGCCGCACGACAGTGCCTTCCACGGCACCCACGTGGCGGGCACGATCGCGGGCGGCGACGCCTCCGGCACGCAGATCGGCGTCGCGCCCGGCGCCGAGCTGATGGCCGCGCTGACCATCCCGGGCGGCAGCGGCACGTTCGCGCAGGTGATCGCCGGCATGCAGTGGGCGATCGCGCCGTACGCCGCCGACGGCACCCCGGCAGGCGAGCCCGCCGACGTGGTCAGCATGTCGCTCGGCGCCGAGGGCTACTCCGACGAGATGATCGAGCCCGCGAGGAACATCTACCGGGCGGGTGCGTTCCCCGTCTTCGCCATCGGCAACAACTGCGCGCCGGGCGGGTCCGCCAGCCCCGGCAACGTGTACGAGGCGATCTCCGTGGGCGCGACCGACGCCGACGACAACGTGGGGGACTTCTCCTGCGGCGGCGTGGTCAAGTCGACCGACTGGTTCGACGCGCCGCCGGAGTGGCCGGACTCGTACGTGGTGCCCGACGTCTCCGCGCCCGGCGTGGACGTGGTCTCGGCGATGCCCGGCGGCGAGTACGCGGCGCTGAACGGCACCTCGATGGCCACCCCGCACGTGTCGGGCACGGTCGCCCTCATGCTGGAGGCCCGTCCCGACCTGACCGTTGACGCGGCCGAGGAGATCCTGGCCGGCACGACGGTCGCCGACGACCGCTACGGCCCGCTGCCGAACCCCCGTTACGGCCGTGGCCGCATCGACGCGTACGCGGCGGTCACCGAGGCGACGCTGACCAGCGGCGTGCGCGGCACCGTCGTCGACAAGCACGGCCACAAGCCGCTGGCCGGCGTGCGGGTGACCAGGCCCGACGGGCGCAGCGCGGAGACGGACGAAAACGGCCGCTTCGAGCTGCGGCTGTCCCCGGGCAAGCACGAGCTGACGCTGTCCAGGTTCGGCTACGAGGACGAGAAGAAGACCGTCACGGTGCAGGCGAACCGGTTCTCCGACACGGGGTTCGAGCTGGAGCGGACCAAGCGGAGCACGATCTCCGGGCAGGTGACGTACGGGCCGACCGGCACGGCCGTGCCCGGAGCCACGGTCAGCGTGCTGGGCGTGCCCGACGAGCTGACCGCCACCACCGACGCCAAGGGCCGCTACACGATCAAGGATGTCCCGGTCGGCGCTTACAAGATCGCCGCGCAGGCCATCGGTGTCTCCAGGTCGCCTGAGACCGCGGTGACGGTGGACAAGCACGACGCGAAGGCGGACCTCACGCTGCCCCGCCGCTCCCCCACCGAGCGGGTCTCGCTCGCCACGGACGGCCGGCAGGCGAACAACGACTCGTGGTGGGCCAAGCTGAGCGGCGACGGCAGCACGGTGGTGTACGCGAGCCTGGCCTCCAACCTCACCGACGAGCGCGACACCAACGGCGAGCTGGACATCTTCGCCACCGACCTGCGCACCCGCGTGACCGAGCGGGTCTCGGTGGCGGCCGACGGCGGGATCGCCGACTCGTTCTCGCTGACGCCGAGGGTCAGCCACGACGGCCGGTACGTCGGGTTCAGCAGCGGCGCGACCAACCTCGTCGAGGGCGACGACAACGGCGAGACGGACGCCTTCGTCTACGACCGGCAGACCCGGAAGACCGAGATGGTCTCGGTGTCGTCCAGCGGCGAGCCGGGCGACGGCATCTCGGGCGCGCCGCAGCTCAGCGCGGACGGCCGGTACGCCGTCTTCGACAGCATGGCGTCGAACCTCGTCCCCGGCGACACCAACGAGCGCAACGACGTGTTCCTGCACGACCGGCAGACCGGCACCACCGAGCGGATCTCGGTGACGCGGGACGGCACGCAGTCGAACGGCAACGCCCGCGAGGCCACGATCAGCGCCGACGGTCGCTACATCGCCTTCCAGAGCGACGCATCCGACCTGGTGCCCGGCGACGACAACGGGGAGATCGACACCTTCCTGCTGGACCGGAAGACGGGCACGCTCACCCGCATCACCGGGCCCGACCCGGCCACCGGCACCGAGGGCCCCGTGATCAGCGCGGACGGCACCAAGATCGCGTACTCCAACGGCATCGGGCTCGGCGAGCTCTACGTGCAGGACCTCGCCACCGGCAAGACCGACATGGTGTCGGTGACGCTGGACGGGACCGGCGCGAACGGCATCAGCTTCGCCCCCTCCCTGTCCGCCGACGGAAGCAAGGTCGCCTTCTACAGCGACGCCAGCACGCTCGTCGAGGGCGACACCAACGACCTCAACGACATCTTCGTCCGGGACGTCGCGGCCGGCACCACCACCCGGCTGTCCACCGTGCCCGGGGGCGGTGAGGGCGACGGGCGCTCGTACCTGCCGTCGATCAGCGCGGACGGCCGGTACGTGGCGTTCGAGAGCGGCTCGACCAACCTGGTCGACGGCGACACCAACAAGCGCTCGGACATCTTCGTGCACGACCTGGTGAACGGGCCCGAGGCGCTGTTCGTGGTGAGCGACCTGAAGGTGACGCCGGAGTCGTCGGCGTCGGGGCACGTGCGGGTGAGCGCGAGCGTGTACAACATCGGCGAGCGCGACGGCACCTACGACGCTGTGGTCCGTGTGAACGGCGTCGAGGAGCAGCGGAGCGCGGTGACGCTGAAGCGCGGCAAGGAGGCGAAGGTCTCGTTCGAGCTGCGGCACATCGAGGCGGGCACGTACACGGTCACGGTCGGCCCGCTGACCGGCCACTTCACGGTCAAGCGATGATCTCGTGACGAAGGGGACCGTCCCGGAAGGGGCGGTCTCCTTTCGCGTGTGCGGGGTCAGCCCGGCGGCGCAGGCTCGCCCGGACCGTGCGGGGGCAGTCGCTTCCCGGAGATCGCCGACAGCCTGGTCATCGACACCGGGCAGCTCGGCCGGGAGGGCAGGCTGCTGCTGTTCGTCACCCTGGCCGAGGGCGCGGAGCTGTCCGACGAGCTGGTGTCTCGCCTGCGTACGGCCCTGCGCACCGAGCTTTCTCCCCGGCACGTGCCCGACGAGATCCACGTGGTCCCCGGCATCCCGAGGACGCTGTCGGGCAAGAAGCTGGAGGTCCCGGTGCGGAAGATCCTGCTCGGCACCCCCGTCGAGAAGGCCGCCAACCCCGACGCCATGGCCAACCCCGAGGTCCTCGCCCACTTCACGCCGCAGCAGTAGAACGGCCGTCTATATAAGTGCACTTATAAGAAGTGCACTTATATAGACTCTCCGAGCCCGGCGGCGCGCTCAGACCGTCAGCACATGGACGTCATACTTGGGAATCCGGCCGTCTCTGGTGACCAAGGAGAGTCCTTCGTGGCGGGCCTGAGCGATCAGCAGCCGGTCGAAGGGATCGCGGTGAAGGAGTGGTAGCCTCCCCGCCTCGATGGTGTGGCCAAAGCGAATCGGCAGTTCGCGGAACTCGCTGTCGCGGATTCGTTCGACGAGGTCGTCGGGTGCGACCAGCTTGCCGATGCTCTGCTTGATGGCCACCTCCCAAAGAGTGGCCGGGCTCACGAAGACCTCCGGCTCTTCCTCGATCATGCTCTTGATCTCGTCGGCGAGCGTCGGGTCGTCGCTCAGCCACCAGAGGACGACGTGTGTGTCGAGAAGCATCCTCACGGCAGCAGCCCGAAATCCCTCGCGATGGCATCGTTGACCTCAGGTGAGTCCCAGTCGTCGGCCATGTGGAGCTGCCCTTTCAGGGAGCCCCTGCCGCGGCGGCTCACCTTGGTCGGGAAGGGAATGACCTTGGCCACGGGACGACCGGCACGGCTGATGACGATCTCCTCGCCGTGCTCGACTCTGTCGATGATGCGCGACAGGTTCGTCTTCGCCTCGTGGATGTTGTATTGCTCGGTAGCGCCTTCTGACATCACCGACCTCCTTAGCTAAGTTAGCTTAGCCCGCCGACGTCGCCACGACGCGTTCGTACGCATCCTGGAGCAGTTGGGACGCGCGCGGGCGGCTGGGGTCGGGGCGGGGGATGCCCAGGTGCGTCTCGCGCAGCTCGTCCATCAGGTCCTCCCACAGCGGCGGGCCGCCCTCTTCGAGCAGTCGTGCCCGTACGGCCAGCTCCGGCGTCGTCGGACGGTGCCGCAGTCCCCACGAGCCGAGCGCGACCATGATCGGGACCGTCTGGATGCCCGCCTCGGTGAGGCTGTAGGTGCCCCGCCGTCCCCGGCCCGCGTCCTCGTGGGTCAGCAGACCACCGGCGACGAGGCTCTTGAGACGGCTGCTGAGGATGTTCGACGCGATCCCCTCGATGGAGTTGCCGAGCAGGTCACGGAAGTGCCGCCGCCCGCCGAAGATGATGTCGCGCAGGACGATGAGGCTCCACCTGTCGCCGAGTGCCTCCACCGCCGCGTTGATCGCGCACCCCGACCGCGGCTCGTCTGGCATGCGGACCTCCAAACTGATTGCGTTTTGCCATCACCTAGTCTACGGTCGATCCCAGTAGTTGCAATCCGCAATCACTCGCCGAATCCGGGAGATCAGCCATGTCGCGTGTCAGAGTGCACAACTTCTCCGTCTCCCTGGACGGCTTCGCCACGGGTGAGGGGCAGACGCTCGAAGAGCCGTTCGGCCACGCCGGCGGACGGCTCCACGAGTGGTTCTTCGAGACCCGCATCTTCCGCGCCATGCAGGGGAAGACCGGCGGTGCCGCTGGGGCCGACGACGCCCTGGCCCGCACCTGGAACGAGGGCGTCGGCGCGGAGATCATGGGCCGCAACAAGTTCGGGCCGCAGCGGGGCCCGTGGGAGGACCACGAGTGGACCGGATGGTGGGGCCCGAACCCGCCGTTCCACACCCCGGTCTTCGTCATGACCCATCACCCGCGGCCCTCGGTGGAGATGGAGGGCGGCACCACCTTCCACTTCATCGACGCCACCCCCGAGGAGGTGCTGCGGCAGGCGCACGAGGCCGCGGGCGGTCTCGACGTGCGGATCGGCGGCGGGCCGGGCGTCGTCCGTCAGTTCCTCGCCGCGGACCTGGTCGACCACATGCACGTCGCCGTCGTCCCGATCGTCCTCGGCCGCGGCGAACGACTGTGGGACGGGCTCGAAGGGCTTGAGCAGCGCTTCGACATCGAGTCCGTGACCACCTCCAGCGGCGTCACCCATATGACCTTCACCCGCCGGTAACCGTGAAAGGTAGACGGACATGACCGAGCACATCACCTCGAAGGACGGCACGACCCTCGCCGTCGACACGATCGGCCAGGGCACGCCGGTGGTCCTCGTGGGCGGCGCGTTCAACGACCGCTCCACCGTCGCCGGGCTCGCCGCCGAACTCGCGTCGGCGTTCACCGTCGTGACGTACGACCGGCGCGGCCGGGCGGGCAGCGACGACAAGAGCGACGACTATCGGGTCGCCAACGAGATCGACGACCTGGCGGCCGTCATCGAGCACGTCGGCGGCCGGGCCTCGGCGTTCGGCCACTCCTCGGGCGCGATCCTCGTGCTGGAAGGGGTCATGCGCGGCCTGCCGATCGACCGGGTGGCCGTCTACGAGCCGCCGTACTGCGCGGACGAGAACCAGCCGAGGCCGGCGGCCGACATCTACGACCGGCTCAAGGCCCTGGTGGCCGCCGGTGACCGCGACGGCACGGTGGAGCTGTTCCTCCACGAGGCGGTCGGAGTGCCGACCGAGGCGATCGCCGGGATGAAGGCCGGGCCGGGGTGGGCGTTCCTGGCCGACAAGGCGCCCAGCCTGCCGTACGACGTGCTGGTCAGCGAGATCTGGCAGGTGATGCCGTACGAGCGGCTCGCCCGGATCGGCGTGCCGGTGCTGGCGGTGTACGGCGACCAGACCGCGCCGAACCTGGCGGAGGGGACGAAGGCCGTCGCGGCGACCGTGCCCGGCGCCGAACTCCGGGTGATGCCCGGCGAGGACCACGCGGTGTTGCAGCGGCCGGCGGCGCTGGCGGAGATCCTCACGAAGTTTCTCGGCTGAAAATGTCGGAGCGGGCGGCTACCGTCGAATCGGCATGCGAATCGACGGCGCGATCCCTCAGCTCATCGGCAGGGAGCATCCTGCCGCGCTGCTGCGCGCCGAGATCGCGCGGGCGGTCGGCAGTCACGGCGGCCTGACGCTGGTCGCCGGTGAGGCCGGCATCGGCAAGACCACGCTCGTCACCAGCGCGGCCGAGGAGGCCAGGCGCCTGGGCGCGCTGGTCCTCGGCGGAGCCTGCTGGGAGTCCGACAACGCCCCCGGCTACTGGCCGTGGGTGCAGGTGCTGCGGGGAATGCGGCGGTGGGCCGCGCCCGAGGAGTGGGCGGCGGCCGAAGACGCCGGGGGCGCCGGACTGGCCGCGCTGCTGGGCGAGTCGCCGAGCGCCGACGCGGCCGAGGGCTTCCGGCTGTACGACGCGGTGACGAGCGCCCTGGTGGCGGTGTCCCAGAGCCGTCCCCTGGTGGTCGTGCTCGAAGACCTCCACTGGGCCGACGCCGCGTCGCTCCGGCTGCTGGACTTCGCGGCCCAGCACACCTGGTTCGAGCGGGTGCTGCTGGTGGGCACCTACCGCGACGTGGAGGTGGAGTCGGCGGACCATCCGCTGCGGCCCCTCGTGCTGCCGCTCGTCGCGCGGGCGACCACGGTGACCCTGACCGGGCTCGAACGCGAGGAGGTCGGCGCGCTGATGACCCGCGCCGCCGGCCTGAATCCGTCCGCCGACCTCGTCGCCGAGGTGCACCGGCGCACCGGCGGCAACCCCTTCTTCGTGGAGCAGACCGCGCGGCTGTGGCGCAGCGGCGGTTCGGTCGCCACGATCGCTCCCGGCGTTCGCGACACCCTGCTGCGGCGGCTGTCCCTGCTGCCCGCGCCGGTCGTGGACCTTCTCGTCACCGCCGCGGTGCTCGGGCGTGAGTTCCACCGCCAGGTGCTGGCCGCCGTCGCCGCCGCTCCCGTCCTCCAGGTGGAACGGCTGCTCGACCAGGCGGTGGCCGCCCGGCTCGTCATAGCGAAGGGCGGGTCGGCAAGGGGCGGGTCGGCAGGGGGCGGGTCGGCAGGCGGCGAGGTGTTCGCGTTCGCGCACGATCTGGTCCGCCAGACGCTCTACGAGTCGCTCGATGAGAAGGCCGCGGCCCGGCGGCACGCCGCGGTGGTCGACGCCGTGGAGCGGTCGCCGGCTCTCGCGGAGCATGTGCTCTCCGCCGACGTGGCCCGGCACGCCTATCTGGCCGGTGACCACGTCGAGCCGGCCCACGCGGCCGACCGGCTGCTCGCCGCGGCCCGCGACGCCGCCGCGCGCCTGGCCACCGAGGAGGCGCTCGGGCACTATCGCCGGGCGCTCGAACTGGCCGCCGTCGCCGGTGAGCACCGCCGGCGCGTCCTGATCGCACTCGAACTCGGCAGAGAGGTCTTCCACGGGCATGACCGCGACGGCGGCCGGCGCGCGTTCGAGGAGGCGGCCAACGTCGCCCGGGAGATCGGCGAGCCCCAGCTCATCGCGAGGGTGGCGCTGACCTTCTACGCGTCCTGCGGTGGCGACGGTGGTCCGCTGGTCGCAGATCTGCTGCGTGAGGCGCACGCCGCGCTGGTCCGGGACGGCCGGCCTCCCGGCGAGGAGCTGTCCCTCGACCACCTGGCACGGGAGCTGGCCATCCACGTGGCGCTGCTCGCCCGGCGCGGCGAGGACGACGAGGCGCTGGCCTTCAGCCTGTGGGCCTCCCACGACGCCATCTGGGGCCTGGGCACCGCACCGGAGAGGGTGGCGCTCACCGGAGAGCTACTGACCCTGGCCCACCGCACGGGCGACGTCGAGATGGAGAGCATCGCCGCCGCGTTGCGCTGGGTGGCACTGCTCGAACAGGGCGACCCCGCCTATTTCGACCAGTTCCGCGAGTTCGTAGCGCTCGGCGGCCGCGCCGACCTGCCGCGCATCGACATAGCGACGGCCAGCGACCGCAGCATCATCGCCGCCCTCACGGGCGACTTCGCCCAGGCTGAGGCCCTGCTCGACGAGCTCGCCCGGTTCGAGCACGGGCACGACCACTGCCTCTACATGCTGGACCACCACCGCTGGGCCGTACGCATGCTCCAGGGCCGCGACGACGGCCTGGACGAGATCCACCGGGCGCTGCGCCGGGGCGGGCACCCCTGCCCCGGCCTGCTCGAAGGGATGACCGCGCTGCGCAGGGGAGACGGCGCGACCGCGCTGCGCCACCTGCGCGACACCATGGCGAGGGGCGAGCCGCGACGTGCGGTGCAGCCCCTGTGGCTGCGGTTCCAGGCCATGGTGGCCGCCTGGTCGCGTGACCCGGAGCTGTGCGAGAAGGCGCGGACCGAGCTCGACCCCTATCTCGGCACCTGGGCGGTGTCGATGTACGGCTGGGACATCGGCGGCCCGGTGGTCCTCCTGCGTGCCCTTGTCGACGCGGCGCAGGAACGCTGGGACGAGGCGATCGACGGGTTCACCGCCGCCTGGCACTCCGCCGAGCTGCTGCTCGCCCGCCCGTGGTCCGTCGAGGCGCGGGCGCATCTCGGCGAGGCGCTGCTGCGGCGGTGCCGCCCGGGCGACGCCGAGGAGGCCGGGAAGCTGCTGGACGACGTGGAGAGCGAGGCGCGCCGGCTCGGCATGCGGCACGTCCTGGAGCGCGTCCGCAGGAGCCGCACACCGCCCGGCGCCGGAGCCGAGTTCCGGCGGGACGGCGCGGTCTGGACCCTGGGGTTCGGCGGCCACACCGTCCGCCTGCCCGACGCCAAGGGCCTGCGCGACCTCCATCTCCTGCTGAGCCATCCCGGGGCCGACCTGCCCGCCGTACGGCTGCTCGATCCGGAGGGCGGGGAGCTGGTCGTCGCCGCCCGGGGGATGGGCGGCGACGCGGTCCTCGACGAGGAGGCCAAGGCGCGCTATCGGCGCCGGCTCGCCCTGCTCGATGAGGAGATCGACCGGGCGGCCGGGCGGGGCGACGACGGCCGGGCGGCGGAGTTCGACAGGGAACGGGCGGCCCTGCTGGCCGAGCTGCGCTCCGCCTCCGGTCTGGGCGGCCGGGACCGCCGTCTCGGCGACGAGGCGGAGCGCGCCCGCAAGGCCGTCACCGCCCGCATCCGCGACGTGCTGCGCAAGCTCGACCACCTGCATCCCGCGTTGGCCGCGCACCTCCGCGCGGCCGTCTCCACCGGCGCCACCTGCCGCTACCAGCCCGGCCACGAGATCACCTGGCGCCTGTGACTATTTGCGGTTGTAGAGCCGCATGGTCAGCGCGCCGAAGATCACGACCGACAGCGCGCCGCAGACCAGCACCCAGGTGATCTCCCCGGTGTCCGGGCTGCCCGCCATCAGGGAACGCGCCGCGGTGACCAGGTGGGATATGGGGTTGACCCCGACGAACGCCTGCAGCCAGCCCGGCATGGTCTGCGGGTCGACGTAGACGTTGCTGAGGAAGGTGAGCGGGAACAGCACCATCATGCTGACGCCCATCACCGACTTCTCGCTGCGCAGCAGCAGCCCGAACATCGTCCAGATCCACGAGAACGCGAACGAGAAGGCCACCAGCAGCGCGATCGCGGCCACCACGCCGGCGACCCCGCCCTGCGGGCGGAAACCCAGCACGAGGCCGACCACGAGGATGACCGTCGAGGCCATCGTGTAGCGCAACGCGTCGCCGAGCAGGTAGCCGACCATGGTCGACGGCCGCCAGATCGGCAGGCTGCGGAAGCGGTCGAAGACGCCCTTCTCGATGTCCTTGTTGACCTCGACCCCGGTGTACATCGTGATCATGACGACGCTCGTCACCATGATGCCCGGCAGCAGGAACTGCAGATACTCCGTCGGCGAGCCCGCCAGCGCACCGCCGAACAGATAGGTGAACATCAACGTCATCATGATCGGGAACGCGGTGACGTCGAAGAGCTGCTCGGGCACGTGCTTGATCTTCAACATCGCCCGCCAGCCGAACGTCAGCGAGGCCGACAGGGCGCTGGGGCGCGGCGGGCGTACGCCAGGCGCCAGGACCGCGCCGAGCGTGTCGGCGGCGGGGACGAAGGACGTGCCGGTCTCGGTGGTCGTGGCGCTCATGCCGCCTCCTCCTGAGCGTTCTCGCCGGTGGCCGGGTGATCCGTAAGGGCAAGGCTGTGCTCCCCGGGAGGCGCGCCGGTCAGCGCGAGGAAGGCCTCGTCGAGGCTGGGCTGGCCGAGGGAGAAGTCGTCCACGACGATGCCGGACGCCGCCAGCGCCGCGAGGGCGCGCGAGGCCCGCTCCGGGGCCGCGTCGGCGTCTTCCCCGGCGACGCGGGCGGTCAGGGCCATGGGATCGGCCTCCAGATGGACCTGGGTGTTCAGCTCCTTGGCCAGCACCCGCTCGGCCTCCGGCCGCTGCGCGGCGTCCCGCAGCCGCACGTGCACCGCCCCCGAGCCGACCGACGACTTGAGCTCGCCCGGCGTGCCCTCGGCGATGACCCTGCCGTGGTCGATGACCGCGATGCGCCCCGCCAGCCGGTCGGCCTCGTCCAGATACTGCGTGGTGAGCAGCACGGTCGTGCCGTGGGCGACCACGATCCTGATGATGTCCCAGACCTGGTTGCGGCTGCGCGGGTCGAGGCCGGTCGTGGGCTCGTCCAGGAACAACAGGTCGGGCGTGTTGAGGATGCTGGCCGCGATGTCCAGCCTTCTGCGCATGCCGCCCGAGTAGTTCTTGACCTGCCGGCGGGCGGCCTCGGTCAGCCCGAACGCCTCGAGCAGCTGCATGGCCCGGTCTTTGGCGGCGGCCTTCCTGTGGCCCAGCAGCCTGCCGAGCAGGACCAGGTTCTCCACCCCGGTCATCTCCTCGTCCACCGAGGCGTACTGGCCCGTCAGGCTCACCCGGCCGCGTACGGCGTCGGCCTCGCGCAGCACGTCGTGGCCGAAGACCCTGGCCTCGCCGCCGTCCGGGCGCAGCAGGGTCGCCAGCATCTTGACCGCCGTGGTCTTGCCCGCCCCGTTGGGGCCGAGCACGCCATATACCGTGCCGGCCGGCACCGTGAGGTCGAGACCGTCCACCGCGCGGTTGTCGCCGAATGTCTTGACCAGGCCCGATGTCTCTATCGCCAGGTCGTGCATGATCTGTCGTCTCCGTTTCATCCAAACGTTCACGAAACAGGCGCCAGATCCGGCGCGGACGCCGCTAGATCCGATCTAGCGGGCACCGTTGCGGGCCGACACGACCCGGATCCGTGACATCTGTCGTGGGCGGGTCGTGACAGACGGCGGGGGCCCGCGTCGAGGCGGCGGCGGAGGCTTGTCGCATGAACCTTCATGACGGCGCCCCCGCCCTCTCCATCGCGGGGCTGCGCAAGACGTACGGCGAGACCCGCGCGGTCGACGGAGTCGACCTGGTGGTGGACCGGGGGGAGGTGGTGGCCCTGCTCGGCCCGAACGGCGCGGGAAAATCCACCACGATCGACATGGTCGTCGGGCTGAGCCGTCCGGACGCGGGGGAGATCGCCGTGTTCGGCGCGTCTCCGCATGAGGCGGTGCGGCGCGGCCTGGTGGGCGTGATGCCGCAGGAGGGCACGCTGCTCGACGACGTGACCGTCCGCGAGACGGTGGCGCTGATCGCGTCGCTGCACCGGACGCCGCTGCCGGTGGAGGAGGTGCTGGGCCGCGCCGGGGTGGCCGGCCTCGCCGGTCGCCGGGCCGCGCTGCTGTCCGGCGGCCAGAGGCAGCGGGTGCGGTTCGCCATGGCCCTGGTGTCCGGCCCCGGCCTGCTGGTGCTCGACGAGCCGACGGCGGCCATGGACGTGACGGCCCGGCGGGAGTTCTGGCAGTCGATGCACGCCTTCGCCGAGACCGGCCGCACCGTGCTGTTCTCCACGCACTACCTGGAGGAGGCCGAGGCGTACGCCGACCGGGTCGTGCTGATGCACGCGGGCCGCGTCGTGGCCGACGGCCCGGTATCGGCGGTCATGGCCGAGGTGTCCGGCCGTACGGTGACCGCGACCGTGCCCGGCGCGCGCGCCGAGGACCTGGGCGCGCTCCCGGGCGTGACTGCGGCGCACGTGCGCGACGGCCGGGCCGAGCTCCGCTGCACCGACTCCGACCTGGTCGTACGGCACCTGCTGGCGCGCTATCCCGAGGTGCGGGACGTCGAGGTCGGCGCGCTGGGCCTGGAGGAGGCGTTCCTGCGCCTGACCGGAGCAGCGGAGGCCGTGCGATGACCGGATATCTCGCATTCGAGATCAGACGGACCCTGCGGGACGCCAAGTTCCTGCTGTTCGCGGTCGCCCTGCCGGTGGGCATCTATCTGCTGATGGCCGACCGCTTCGCCGACCAGGGCGCTCCCGCGGCGTACGTGATGGGCGGGGTCGCGGTGTTCGGGGCGATGAAGGCGGCGCTCGACGTCGGGGCACGTACGGCGGTGGAGCGCGGCATCGGCTGGCAGCGCCAGTTGCGGCTGACTCCGCTCAGCGGCGGCGGCTATCTGCTGGCCAAGGCGTCGGTGGCGATGGTCGTGGCGCTGCCGCCGGTGGCCGGGGTGTCGCTGGTCGCCGCGCTCACCGGCGGGGGGGACCTGTCCGCGGGCGGCTGGGCGACGGCCGTGCTCGGCGTGTGGGCGGGCACGGGGCCGTTCGCCCTGCTCGGCCTGCTGATCGGCCAGTTCGCCAGTGCCCGGGGCCTCCAGGCGTACCAGGGGGCGGTGGTGCTGGTGCTCAGCTTCGTCGGCGGGCTGTTCATCCCGGTGAGCACGTTCCCCGCCGCGCTCGCGGTGGTGGCCAAGGTCCTGCCGAGCTACTGGCTCGCCGAGATCGGCCACGCCGCCGCGCTGGGCGGGCACAGCAGCGGGGGAGGCAGCGGGGTGGCCGTGCTGGTCCTGGCGCTGTACACGCTCGTGCTGGGCGTCGCCGTGGCCGTCCGGTATCGCCGCGACACGGCGCGGGCCTAGGGTGATTGACGTGGGCGAGCAGGGCGTATGGGGGCGTTCCGCCTGGCCGGTGTGGAACCCGGCCCGGCCGGGGTCTCGCTCGGCTCACGTCCGCGGCGTCCTCGTGCTGGCGCTCCTGCTGGTCTGGCCGCTGTGGGAGACGCTGCGGGAGGCGCTGAGGCCGGACGGATCCGGGCCGCAGGCCCCGGCGGTGCGGATCGCGCTCGGCGCCGTCACTGTCCTGTACGCGGCGGGCTGGCTCTGGTCCATGATCGCCGGGATCCGCCTGCCGCCCCGGCGGCGGATCCTGCTCGTCGGGGCGCTGTTCGCGCTGGCGGCCGTGGCGGCCCTGCTGCGCGACGGCCCGCTCTATCTCGGCCATGCCGGCGTGTTCAGCTACGTGCTCGCGGTGGCGGCCTGGCTGCTTCCGGCCCGCTGGGGCGTGCTGCTCGCGGCGGCGACCTGGCTGCTTCAGGTGCTCGCACAGTGGCTCGCCCCCGGCCCCGTCACCTGGGAGCACGTGGGCGGCCTCGTCCCCGGGGTCGTGATCCCGGTGGCCGTGACGCTGCTGATCCGGCTCGTCGTCCAGCTCGGCCAGGCCCACGAGGAGATCGCGGCGCTGGCCGCGGCGGCCGAGCGCGACCGGCTGGCCAGGGACCTCCACGACGTGCTCGGGCACAGCCTGACCACGATCACGGTGAAGACCGCCCTGGCCCGCCGGGTGCTGGAGAGTGGCGGCGACGTCGAACGCGCTATGGCCGAGCTGCGCGACGTCGAACGGCTGTCCCGGGAGGCGCACGGCGAGGTGCGCCTGACCGTGTCGGGCCGCCGCCGGCCGTCCCTCGCCGCCGAGCTGGCGGGGGCACGCGCCGCGCTGCGGGCCGCCGGGATCAGCCCGATCCTCCCGCCGTCCGCCGACCACGTGCCGGCCGAGCTGGCCGAGCCCTTCGCGTACGTCCTGAGAGAGGGGGTCACCAACGTGATCCGGCACAGCGGCGCCACCCGGTGCGAGGTGCTGCTCGGGGACGACTGGCTTGAGGTGCGCGACAACGGCACGGGGCAAGACACGGGGCGAGAAACCGCGGGGCGGCACGCGGCGAAGCCCGGCAACGGCCTGTCCGGCCTGGCCGAGCGGCTGCGCGCCGTCGGCGGGCGGGTCGAGGCGGGCCCGCTGCCCGCGGGCGGCTTCCGGTTGCGGGCGAGCCGCGCATGATCAGGGTGTTGCTCGCCGACGACCAGGCGCTCGTACGCGGGGCGCTCGCGGCGATGCTCGCGCTGGAGCCCGACATCGAGGTGGTGGCCCAGGTCGGCTCGGGCGAGGAGGTCGTCGAGGCGGCCCGGCGCGCCCGGCCCGACGTGGCGTTGATCGACGTGCAGATGCCGGGCAGGGACGGCCTGGAGGTCACGGCCGACCTGCGCGCCGCGCTCCCGTCGTGCCGGGTGGTGATCTGCACGACTTTCGGGCGGCCCGGCTACTTCGCCCGTGCCATGGAAAACGGCGCCTCGGGCTTCGTCGTGAAGGACGCGCCGCCTGAGCACCTGGTCGACACGGTGCGCCGGGTGCACGCGGGCCTGCGCGTGGTCGATCCCGCCCTGGCCGCCGAGTCGCTCGCCAGCGGGTCGAGCCCGCTGACCCCGCGGGAGCGCGACGTGCTGCGCGCGGCCCGGCAGGGCGGCACGGTGGCCGAGATAGCGCGGAGCCTGCACTTGTCGGCCGGGACCGTACGCAACCACCTGTCGGCGGCGATCGGCAAGACCGGCGCGAGCACCCGCGCCGAGGCCGCGCTGATAGCCGACGAACAGGGCTGGCTCTGACGCGCCGTTTCCGGAAAAAGGGAATGACCGGAAAGCGGCTCGGGCGCGAGAATCGCCCGCATGTCAGAGCCCATGTCGCAGCCGATGTTGCAGACCGACCGCATCACGCTCGTGCCGCTGTCCGACGACCACCTTGAGCACGAGATCGAGCTCGACGCCGATCCCGAGGTCATGCGCTACCTCACCGGCCGTGCGCGCACCCGCGAGGAGGTGGAGGCCCTCCACCGTCAGCGGCTCGACGTCGCGCACCGCGCCGCCGGGCTCGGCTTCTGGGCCGGGTTCGTGGACGGGCGCTTCGTCGGCTGGTGGCTTCTGGAGCCGCCCGCGCGTGCCGACCAGGGCCCGGCCGACGGACAGGCCGAGCTCGGATACCGGCTCCTGCGGCGCTACTGGCGCCAGGGCCTGGGCAGTGAGGGAGCCCGCGAGCTGCTTCGTTACGCGTTCGAAGACCTCCGGCTCGACCGCGTCTTCGCCGAGACCATGGCGGTCAACGCCGCCTCCCGCGCGACGATGGCCACGATCGGCATGCAGTACGTCCGTACGTTCCACATGGACTGGGAGGAGCCGCTCCCCGGCAGCGAGCTCGGCGAGGTCGAGTATGCGATCACCCGGGAGCAGTGGCTCGTTTCCCGAACGGCCCCCGCCTGATCTGGCTAGGTTGACCAAATGGACGTGGAGATCAGCGGCATACCAGTGCATTTCGCCGAGCACGGCGACGGCATGCCCGTTCTGGCGCTGCATGGAGCGGGAGTGGACCACCGCGAGATGGCCGGCGCGCTGGAACCGGTCTTCCGCGACCGGCCCGGCTATCGGCGCGTCTACCCCGACCTGCCCGGCATGGGGCGCACTCCGGTGGGGGACCGGCTCCGCGGTTCCGACGACGTCCTCGATCTCGTGCTCGGTCTGGTCGACGCCGTCGCCGGCGATCGGCCGTTCGCGGTCGTCGGCCACTCGTTCGGCGGATATCTGGCCCGGGGCATCGCCGCCCGCCGTCCGGACCAGGTCGCGGGGCTGGCGCTGATCTGCCCGCTCGGCGAGGACGCGCGTGACGTGCCCGCACACGAGGTGCTGCACGCCTCGGCCGACGTGGCCGGGGTGCTGAGCCCGGCCGAGCAGGCTCAGTTTCGTGACTACTTCGTGGTGCAGACGCCCGCCACGCTCGAACGGTTCCGGGAGCACGTGGCCCCGGCCCTGCCCCTCGTCGACAGGGACGGCCTCGGGCGGGTCTTCGAACAATGGCGGCTGAGCGACGTCTCCCCGTACGCCGGCCCGACCCTGATCCTCGCCGGGCGCCAGGACTCCACGGTGGGGTACGCCGGCGCCTGGGAGCTGGTGGCGCGCTATCCGCATGCCACCTACGCCGTCCTCGACCGGGCCGGGCACGCGCTGCCGCACGAGCAGACCGGGCTGCTGGCCGCGCTCGTCGGCGAATGGCTCGACAGAGTGGCGATCCGTTAGACCATGCCGTTAGACCATGCCGGGAATCAGCGATCATCAGCCCGAAACGGCGCGGAGGGCGCCGGGATGGCGGCCCGTGAGGCGGTCGAGCCTGGCGGCGGTGGCGTCGTCCGCGGGGAGATAGGCGATCAGGACCTGGCTGTCGTCGCCGGACAGGCCGAGGGTCTCGTAGGCCAGCCGTAGTTCGCCCGCCTCGGGATGCGCCAGCCGTTCGAGACCGGTGCGCCTGGGCGGGCCGGGCGGCGTCGCCAACCGGTCGGTGAAGGGCGCGCCGACGGCCAGGGTCAGCTCGTTGACGAGGCGCTCGACGTGCGGGTCCTCCCGGGAAATCCCCGGTTTCAGCGCGGCGAGCCGCTCGCCGGCGACCCGGTCCCACTCGGGGTACGCGGCCTTGGCCCGGGGGTCGGCGAAGACGTACCGCACCAGGTTGGGCGGCCTGCGGTCCAGCAGTCCGATGGGACCGGCGAGCCGCTCGTAGCCGTTCGTGTGGGCGAGCACGTCGCCGAGCCGGTTGACGACCACCGCCGGGGCGGGTTCGAGCCGGTCGAGCAGCGCCCGGACGGTGGGGCGGACCGACTGCGCGGGCGGCCCCTGGCACGGGCCGACGAGCCGACCGGCACCGTCGGCCGCCTTGAAATGGTGGAGCAGATGGAGGCGGTCGTCGGACGACAGGCGCAACGCGTCGGCGAGGGCGGCGAGCACGGGCACCGAGGGGTGACGGTCCCGCCCCTGCTCAAGCCGGGTGAGATATTCGACGCTGATCCCGGCCAGCGTGGCCAGCTCGGAACGGCGAAGGCCGGGGGTGCGGCGCCGGCCGCCGCCGGGCAGCCCGACCTCGGCGGGGGTGACCGCCTCACGACGGGACCGCAGGAACTCTCCCAGGGTGTTGTCGCTCACGCTTCGCAGGCTACCGAGCGACCTCGCCTCCGATCGTGGCCCTGCGGGGGCCAGTCTTGGCCCGGCCTCCCTCGGGTGGTCCCCGTCACCGGATCCTCGGTGCTGTTCACGGTTGTCACTGACATGAGGAGCGCCGACATGGATCTGGGACTCACCGGCCGTACGGTCATCGTGACGGGGGCCTCCGGCGGCATCGGGCGGGAGATCGCCCGCGGGTTCGCCGCCGAAGGAGCCGACGTGGTGCTCACCTATCACCACGCGCAGGACGGTGCGGAACGGCTCGCCAAGGAGATCGGCGGACGCTCGCTCGTCGCGCCGTACGAGATGGACGACGACGAAGCGGCCCGCGGCCTGGTCGAGAGCGTGCTCGCGTGGTCGGGCCGGATAGACGTGCTGGTCAACAACGCCGTGCACTGGGGCGCCGACGAGCCGGAAGCGGACCTCCCGTTCGACGCCGTGCCCGACGTGAGGTGGCAGAAGGTGATCCGGGTCAACGTCGAGGGCGCGCTGCGGCTCAGCCGGGCGGTCGTCCCGTCGATGCGCGAGCGCGGATGGGGCCGGATGGTGCACATCTCGTCGAGCATCGCGGTCGACGGCATGCCCGGCGGGGAGTTCTACGGCGCGGCCAAGGCGGCGCTGCACGGTTTCAGCAGGTCAGCCGCGTTCGGGCTGGGGAAGGCCGGCGACATCCTGTCCAACGTCGTCATGCCCGGCTTCACCAGGACCGAGACGAACGCCGAGATGGCCGAGCAATGGGGCGGGCACTA
The DNA here is from genome assembly GCF_008033685.1 of Microbispora sp. CSR-4. NCBI lineage: Bacteria > Bacillati > Actinomycetota > Actinomycetes > Streptosporangiales > Streptosporangiaceae > Microbispora > Microbispora sp. CSR-4. The sequence continues at coordinate 28,212 of NZ_VJVX01000043.1, read as the reverse complement.
CAGCGCGCGGGCTCCGATCGGCCGCCTGCTCGACGCCGCCGAGGTCGCGAACGCCGTCGTCTATCTGGGTTCGGCCGCCAACACCGGCATCACCGGACAGGCGATCAAAGTGACCGGCGGGGCCTGACACCTGTTCGCTGTGACGACCCGATGCGAGCCCGCGCCGTAGCCGCCGGCTGGTCTGGGCCGGACGGCCTGCGGGCCCGCACGACTCGGGCCGCGGTTACGCACCGCCAGAGATGGTTCTACTGGCGCATGAGCAGGAAGGTGTGCTGGCCCTCCGCGCCGATCTCGGCGTCGAGCGTCTTGTCGTCGAGCGAGGGCGCCACCTCCGCCTCGACGAAGACCCGGGTGTCCGCCTTCTCGATCACCTGGTCGCCGGCCTGCGGCGCGCTCACCAGAGACAGTTCGAGGGAGGCTTCCGGGCCGGGCCTCGCCGCCAGTCGCAGGCCCGCCTCATCAGGGATGTTGTCACCGGCCGTCAGATCACGAATCGCCATGACGGCGTTGTCGGTCAGCGTCAGCATTGACTTGCTCCTTCACGAATGGGGGCGGATTTTCCGTACGGCCGGAGAAACCTCCGGCCCCATGTGGTCGGGACGGCCCGACGGCGCGTGCGCGACGCCGGCCACTCCGACCTCGTTACGCCGTACCCCCGATCCGGGGACGAAACCGCGTAGCGCTCCGGCCGTGCACGTCCTGGCGATCACTGTCCTGATAACTGCCGCCCATCGGTCCTCTTGCCATCGCTTGTTCGCGCGGTGTCCTGAGTGTGGCAACAGCGCACAGGACGCTACATATGCAAAGCTATTTACTTGTTTTTCTACGAGCTCACCGAGTGGGGCCACGACCTGGAGCCGATCCTCGTGCACCTGAGCCGATGGGGCCGGCAGTCCCTGCTGCGGGAGACGACGACGCCCCTCGGGATCGATTCGGCCGGTCTCAAGGCCCTGGTGATCGACGGGACCCCGCCCGTCCGGCTCGGGGAGCGGCTGAAGACCACCGGCGATCGCGCTGTCCTCCAGCGGCTGCTCGACGCCATCGCGACAGAGTGACCGAAGGGGAGATCGCACATGAGCTCGTCACCGGAATCGAGTGAGGTCGAGACCCTCCTCGGCTACCTGAACTGGAAGCGGCGGCACGTCCTCGACATCCTCGACGGCCTGGACGAGGCCGACCTCCGGCGTCCTGTCCTTCCGTCGGCCTGGACCCCGGTCGGCCTCGTCCACCACCTCGCCCTCGACGTCGAGCGCTTCTGGTTCCGCGCGGTCTTCGGTGGCGACCCCGAAGCGGTGGCCTCGTTCGCCACCTCGGCCGACGCGTGGCAGGTGCCCGCCGACCTGCCCGCCTCGGAGGTGTTCGACCTCTACCGCGAGGAGACGGCGCGCGCCGACAAGGTGATCGCCTCCAGCGGCCTGGACCAGGCGCCGCGCTGGTGGCCGGACTTCCGCGACGACCGGCCGCCGCGCGACCTGCGTTCGGCGATCCTCCACGTCATCGTCGAGACGGCGACCCATGCCGGCCATCTCGACGCCGTACGCGAGCTGATCGACGGCAAACAGTTCCTCGTCCTCGACTGAGTCAGGAGCCGGGGCAGCGGTAGGCGGCGTGGCGGTTGGGGGAGCAGCACACCACGCCGCATGTGAGGAACCGGCCGCCGGTCAGCCAGATGCCCCACTGCACGGGCCACTACCCGCGCCCGGCAGTGCGCCTGGTCTCGGCCGCCAACACCGGCATCACCGCACAGGCCATCAAGGTGACCGGCGGCGCCTGATCGGATCGACAACCCCGGAGTACGCCGTGCGGGTCCAAGTACTTCGCGTACTTGACGTACGTTTCTCTCGATCCGATATTGGCAGTGGGACGAGAGGAAGTGGCATGGGAGTGCATTTCGCCAGCTACACGGAGGCCAGAGCCAAGCTCAAGGAGCTCCTCGACGCTGCTGAGCGGGGTCGGAGTGCGACCGTTCGCCGCGACGACCGGACCGCCGCTGTAGTAGACGGCGAGCGCTTGCGATACTTCCTGGCTCGAATCTGCCCATCCAACGCCCAGGTAGTGGCCGAGGATGGCGGATGGTCGGTCTTCATTCCAGGGCTGCCGGTCGCCGCGGACGGGCGGACGTTCGACGAGGCCATCGACGAGATGATCGACGCGCTTCGAGAGTACGCCGAGGATTGGCAGGACCACCTGTTGGACGCGGTCAACCACCGCGACAACTGGGGGCTGGTGCAGATGATCTGCCTGAGCAGCGACGACCAGCTACGGGAGTGGCTGATAGGGGCGGCTCAATGACGTGGCCGCAGCCGACCCGGGAAGATCACGAGCGTTTCTGCAAGAGCGAAGGCTGGCGGCGAATCCGGGACGCCAGGGGACGGACGGGCACGCACCACGTCACGTACGAGTTCGACCTCCCTACGGGCGGCATCCTGCGGACGCGAATTTCACATCCACCTGACCGCTATGGGCCCAGCCTTTGGGCTCATATCCTGCGAGACCAGCTCCAGGTCTCCGAGGAGGAGTTCTGGGGCTGCGTCCGGGACGGGATCGTGCCTGACCGGGGAGGCCGTCAAGCGCCGGCTGAGGCGCTGCCCGCAGACCTGGTCTATCTCCTCATCCATCGAGCCGGGCTGACCGAAGCCGAGGTCGGCCGCATGTCGCGAGATGAGGCGCTTGCTCGTCTTCAGATCTTCTGGTCGGAAGGCTCGTAGGCCGGTTCAGGAGGCGGGGCAGCGGTAGGCGGCGTGGCGGTTGGGGGAGCAGCACACCACGCCGCAGGTGAGGAACCGGCCGCCGGTCAGCCAGATGCCCCACTGCACGTCGACGCCGCCGGTGAGTGCCTCGCGGGCGTTGCGCAGCCGTACGTCGAGCCCGATGCGGGCCTCGTCGGCCGGGCGGAGGAAGGAGCCCTCCATCGCCCGGTAGCGCTCCGCCAGCCACGTGAGCGCGTCGTCGGGATTGGCCGCAGAGGCGTCGATCCGGCGGGCCGGCTTCAGCAGCCAGTCGCACGTACGCATCGGCGGCAGCGGGGAGCTCGTGAACGGACCGGGGTCGGCGGGCGGCAGCGGCGGTCGCCGCTCGGCCTCGTTGCGCAGCTCTTCCCCGATGCCGCTCCACACGTAGCAGTGCAGGTGCATGACGCTCCGTACAGTGGGGGTGGCCCCTGCCTGGTGCGAGCGGGCAGGGGCCGCCGTGCTCCTACAGTGTGGTCAGGCCGGCCGCGCGAAGCTCGGCACCGGTGAACCGGAGAGTCCCGGCATCCGGGTTCTTGCTGTCACGCAGGGCGAAGGCGTCCGCCTCGCCCGGAATCGGGGCCAGCTCGACGCACGACTCCATGTCCTCCTCCTGCTGGTTGCCGCCGCACAGCCGCCGGAAGCGCGCTCCGGCGAGGTCGTGGTCGTACAGGTCCATCGGGCTCCTTCCTGTTGGTGGTCCCGCCCCGGCTGGTTCGCCGAGCGGGCGTCCTCGTTGGGCCCGCCTTCACCGGGCCTGTCTTTATCGGGCTCGGCTTAATCGGGCTCGGCTTTATCGGGCTCGGCCGAGCAGCACGTCCAGCCACACCCGGCGCGCCCGCGCGTCCGGCAGGCGTTCGGTCTCGCGGACTTCCGGCGTTCTGTTGGTCCGGTCCGTACGGCGGACGAACAGCAGCCCGCCGGACGCGCACAGTTCGTACGCCAGCGGGGAGCAGTGGTCGCAGGTGTGGGCCACGACCCGAACCCGGGCGGTGCGCCTGGTCTCAGCCATCCACCGCAGCGTGACGTGCCCCGGCTGCTCGGGCGCAAGATGCAGCCCCGGGCAGGCGTCGGCGGCCTGAGCCAGAGCATCGAGCGCCCGGACAGCGGACTCTCGGAGGGCACTCACTGGGGCAGCAACCCTGCGGCGAGCTCCTCCTGGTCGCAGAGCCGCGCAACGAGTTGGTCGGCGTCGTCCGCATCGATGGTGTGGCTCAGCCCGTGACTCAACTGCGCGTCGGTGAGTCGCTGATTGCGCGTTGCCCACAGGCGATCCGCTGAGCTCCGCCAGATTGTCCATTGGGGGAACGCGGCCTGCAGGTTCGCAAAGGTTGTCGTCGGGGACATGGCGACAGAGTCACGTACTGTGCCGTCACATTTACACTGCGTTTGCGGGACGTGCGGGACGTTTCGCGTTACCGTCGGGAGACGTCCTCAACGTCCCCCCGATTCGAGGTCGCCAGTGGCAAATGACTCTCTACGCCAAGCCATGTCCAGTGCGAGACTTACCGAAAGGGACCTCGCGTTACGGTGCGAGGTAGACGTCAAGACGGTGTCCCGCTGGCTGGCTGACGAGGCACGCGTGCCGCACCCGCGTCATCGGTGGGCCGCTGCCGAAGCGTTGGGAGTGGATGAGTCCGTGTTATGGCCCGAGGCGATTCGGAACACGGTCAAGATCGGCCCCGATCGAGAAGTGGTGTCCGTATATCCCTACCGATCCGCCTGCCCGAAGAGCGTGTGGCGGGCGCTCATCACCGAGGCGAAATCGACCATCACGCTGGCGGGATACACGAACTACTTCCTTTGGCTTGAACACCCCAACCTGGCGAAGGTGCTCAAACGCAAAGTCGAGCAGGGCTGCAGTGTCCGTTTCCTGATCGGCGACCCCGACAGCGAGGTGACCCGCCGACGCGAGGAAGCCGAAGGTGTCCCGCTCACGGTGTCCACGCGGATCCGCATCACACTGGCCGAACTCGACCAGCTCAAGGACGTGCCCGGCATCGAGGCGCGGTTCGGTGACGAGCACATCGCCATGTCGGCATTCCAGTTCGACGACGAAATGCTCGTCACCCCACACCTGGCCAAGCTGGTCGGTCACGACTCGCCGCTCCTGCACCTCAAGCGCCACCAAGACGACGGCCTCTATGACCGCTTCGCCTACCACGTAAAGGAGCTATGGTCAGCCGGCCGGGACATCTGGCCGAAGGCAAGCGTGGGATGACATCAGCGGTGCAGGGAATGAGTGGCGACTTTCGTGATCATGCTGTTTCAGTCGGAAGTAGTCGCAGCAGCAGTGGACCTGTTCGAGGCCGCAACCATGCCCGACTCGTCCACTACGTCGCGACCGCGCGACGGTGCTTCGGAACCTTGGGGCAGCGGGTTCTCACGCGAGAGAACCGGATGAGCCGCTGGGATGCGCTTCCGGATTCACCAAGGAGACTGGGGAATGCTCCCAGGCTTCGGCGGCCGCCAGGTAGCGATACAGCTCGCCGGCGATCGCTTGGGCAAGACCCACGGGAACGGCGTTGCCGATCTGACGCGCTATCTGGATCTTGCTGCCGACCCACTGATACTCGAGGGGGAAGCCTTGGAGAAGCGCGGCTTCTAAGTGTGTGATCGGGCGGTCGGCCTTCGGGTGGAGGTATCGGCCCTTCTCCGGCTTGTAGAACTCGGTGCGGATGGTCACTGAGGGACGGTCCCACCAGAGGCGCCCCATCACATCTCCGGAACCGGTTCGATGGTTGATCCAGTTCGGAGTCGACAGGTGAGGCGGCAGGTTGTGACGGTTGCCCCCTTCGGGAATCGCCTTGTATCGCTCGCGCGAGAGGTCTGTCGGGTTACGACCGATATGAAGGTCACTCGTGCGGAAGGTGCCCGGGAGTGTCCGGCCCAGGAGGTCACAGGTCCGTGCCGGTAGTTCAGTGGTCGCCGTCTCCGGAGGAGTGGAGCTGAAGACGGCGCTTGCGGGAATCCATCTCTCCAGCGCTTCGAACAGCGCCCCATCGCTCTTCTTATCGGGCTTCCGGTGGGTGGGCTTGGGGTGTTGGAGAGGCTTCTTGGACGGGTGCGACTCGATGAGGTCTCGGTGAGTGGCCAGAACGATCACACGCCGGCGAGTCTGAGGTACACCGTAGTCGGCCGCGTTCAGCAGCTTCGTCTCCAGAACGTACTCTCGCAACTCACCGCGCTCACCTGTCGATGCCTTGAGCAACTGGTACTCATGCGACTTCAGGAAGCGGTCCACGTTCTCGATGACGAAGATCTTGGGCTTGAGCGCCAGGACCACCCGGACGTACTCCTTCCAGAGCTTGTTCCGGGGGTCGAGCGGATCCTCCTTGCCCAAGCCGGAGAAACCCTGGCAGGGCGGGCCGCCAAGGATCACGTCCACGTCGGAAGCGACATTCTTGGGATCCCACCCGGCTATGTCACCTGCATAGATATGGCCGGTCCCGCCGGCCTCCTCGGCGAAGTTCGCCGCGTACGTAGAGGCTGCGGCGATGTCCCATTCCACCGCTCCGACCGTACGGAAGGCGCCCGGCTTGAACGTATGGAACCCCTGAGTCAGCCCCCCACATCCGGCGAATAGGTCGACGATCTTGATGGGGCTGAGGGGGCGGGCGGTCATGAGCCTCACCTTACCGAGATCATTGGGCCAATACTGCCGCAATCTGTCGGCCCACGGCCTCGGCGAGCGGCGGTGGGACCGCCTGCGCCACCTGCTTATAGCGTGCTGTCTTACCGCCCATGACGATCCAGTCGTCCGGCAGGCTCTGGAGCTTCATCACCTGCTCGACCGTCAGCTTGGGAACTCCGTCCCGCCCGAGGCTCGGGTCCAGTACGAAGTCTGCATCGGGGACATCGTTCCCGAGGCCGTGGGCGTTCACGGCCACTTCCATCCACTGGCGCTTGGATCGAGTGGGGCCCAGATCGGCACCTCCGTGGTTCTTCGAGCCGCCGACGACCGTCGGGGCGACACGATTCGCCAACGCCGCCCAGGCGTCCGCATCACGCCAACCCTTGCTCGCCATCGACTCCCTCAGCACCTCGCCGACCGTCGGAACGGTGCGGTGCGTCGGCTCGGGCCACTCGAATCGCATGAAGTCGTTCGGCCGCATGGCGAGCAACAGGCAGCTGCGTCGCACCTGAGGCACGCCGAAGTCCTGCGCATCCAGGACCTTCCACTCCCACCGGTAGCCCAGGTGCTCGAGCTCGGCTTCGACCTCCTTCCGGACCCCTGCGAACTTGGGCATCTTCAATGACGGCGTGGTCTCCAGGATGATCGCCCTGGGCTGCAACTCGATCGCCAAACAGACCGCCACGGACAGCAGGTCTCGCTCATCCTTGGCGCCCTCCTGTTTGCCGGCGATCGAGTAAGGAGTGGACGGGACGCCACCGGACAGCAGATCGACTGTCCGGATTCGGTAGTCGGCTCCGACGAAGTCTTTGAGGTCCAGTTCGGTGACGTTCCAGTCCGGCCGGTTGGCGCGTAACGTCCGGCATGCATGCACGTCGTTGTCGATCGCCATGACCGGGCGGAAGCCTGCTCTCTCAAGCCCGAGCGCCTGGCCACCGACTCCGGACCCGATTTCCAGACTGGTGAACTGTTCGCCCATACACCCCCCTTGATCCAGATCGTCGAGCATATGTGATCGCAGCTCTGAATCAGATACCTCGGAGCTACAACGCCATTTCTCCCGCCGCCGGACTTTCAGTAAGGAGTTGCTTGAAGAGAGTGGCCAAGGTGTCCACCGAGGTGGAACGGACTCGCCCGTCCGAAGGGCCGGTCGGTAGCGAATCGTACGGCACCAGAACACCCGCCAACTCCTCGATCCAATCGCGGTACGCGTCGACGTCCCTGGGGTCGTCCGGCGCGTACGCCTCGTAGGACAGGGTGCTACCCGCGGTGTTCACTGCCTGAGCCAGCGCGTTGACCTGTCGTCCCGTGCGGACGACGCCGGTGTTGAGCAGCCGAATCATCGCTTGAGCGGTCGGGCGATGCAGAATCACATCCAGCCTCAACACGGTATTCAACACATCCTGATTACTGCAGGCCACGACAACGGGTCCATAGTCCGGTCCGTCGCGGAAGAGCTCGGCCGCCCACCACAATCGGGCCATGGCCTGGGAATGAAATGGCCCGGAAAACCGGGTACGTGACACCGTTGGTGGATTACCCCTGCTCAGGTGCCTCCAGTAGACGTAGTCGGGGGCGAGTCGTAGTGCCAGGTAGTTCCATATCCCCGAGTCCGAGGCCTCACGGCGGGTCAAGCGCAGTGTTGCGTGCAGCACCGGAGCCAGCCAGGCGTCCGCAGAGGTGCGTTCGGCCGGCGTGAAGCGCTTCATCGCCTCGTCGAAGAGTTGTCGAACCGGCTCGGCCTCCCATGTTGACCACTCCGACATCTGGTCGATCGCGGAGGACTGCAGTGGCTCACTGTTCTCCAGGACACCGGTTGTCAGGAATCGTGCGGCGGCTTCGTTGGACAGCAGGCCCAGCGTCGTGTTCACTCGTCCTCCGGACCGGTCTTCTGTAGGAATCGGATAAAGCCGCCCAGACTGCGCGGCATTCGGGCCTGCTTGGCAGCGGCGTGCATCACCCGCGACTGCACTCCGCCGACACCGAGGTCGGCGATCTGGCGTAGCGCGTCCTCCGGCGAATGATCGGGGAAGAGAGTGGGGAGCATGCGACGGAGCACCAGCCCACGCCAGCCCTCCGGCCAATCTCGGCCGTCGACCTGGTGAGCCGCCTCGTTGAAGAGGGCGGTCCACATGGCGGTGCCGATCTGGGCCGCCAGCCCTTCCCGAATCGGACGCTCGGCGGCCTTCGTGCTTTCGAGGATCGCACGCAATCCGTCGAATCCGCTGTTCAGATTGAGCGTGGCCACCTCATCGGTGGTGGTCAGCGCCCAGGGATCGCTCTTGCACCAGGCCAGGTGCGGATCCTCGGCAAAGTCGACCCATCGCGTCTGGACGGCCTCCTTCTGCGCCGCCGGCCGCGCCTGAAGATCGACGATCCAGGGCCGGGCGACCGTCGCAACTACTCGCCCTGGTACTTCGTCAACTGTCGCCACGAGGTGGCCTGAGAGTTGCACCCGACCGAAATGGTCGTCTCGATGGAGATCCAGCTCTCCGGTCCATTCGCCCGGCTGGCCCATCATGAGCTTGACGGCCGAGTGGGTGTTGGTCCGCCGTTCTGACGCTGTGGCAAAGAAGGCGAGGCTGTACCAGGGTCCTGCGTCCAACTCATGTCGGGGTGCGCTGACGCGGATGCCCAGTCGTAGGGTGCTCCAGTCTTCACGGTTCACACGGTGCAGCCCAACAGTGTGGTCCTGTTCCGAGATCATGTCGTAGGGCAGCGCCACATCATCGAGGCGAACTTCGTGGACCGTCATGGTCAGCTCCCCTGCGAGCACAGGGTAGGGCGCGATCTGCTTCATCGCCTGCCATCCTTGGCCTGGACCAGGTCGACTTCGGCGATCGCCATCCGCCCGGCCACAGGATGGCTGGAGACATCGCTGACGCCTGTGAACACCGCGGAGCGTTCTTTCGCGGCGCATACCAGCACGTCCCCGATCAGCTCGCAGTTCGATTCGGCGAAGAGTTCGGCCCAGCGAGCCTCGGGTTTCGGGCCTGAACGAGTGGCGAATCTGAGTAGTGGACGGAGCACCCATGGATCTTCTCGCTCCGGCAACTTGATCTCGACCCTGATCCGCCACGCCCCGGCATCGTCCACCTCCCCCGTAGCGCTTTTGACGGTCGGATACCCCTTGGTCCGCGGCAGCGGTATCGGATCGAGGTCCAGCAGGTCTCGCAGGATGGCGGGAGGACCTTCCTGCCCAACGGGTTCCGATGGTTTCACCGCGCTGCGCACCATGGCGAAGGCCGTTCTTCGAAACTCCCTCAGCCTGGTCATGGCACCGCGTGCGTATGTCGCGGTGAGATCCTCGGTGGGTTTCCAGTCATTGTGCTCTGGAGGCTCGGCCGCACGAAGAAACGCTTCGGCGACCTCGTCAGCCGGCGCCCCAGCCCCTGTCGCGTTTCCGGCCAGCAGCACGGCCTGAAATTGGGGCGCACCGATGGGGACTCCGGTGACCGGCCGATCCAACACCGTCATCCGGGTGCCGCGCATCCCGACCAGGCGATTGGGCTTTTCCTCGCCCTCATGCGCCCGTGTCACCAACAGCACGGCCTCGTGCTCCACGGAACCCGACTGCGGATCTGACTTGGACGGCGGCACGGCCAACGGCACCGCCAACTCCACCACGTCCTCCGCCCGAACGAGTTGCGACACAGTTGTCCTATCGAGGAATGCTCGGACCGCACGCGCCCGCGCGGGCTCGTAGCGGTAAGGGTCGACACGCTCTTCCGCGACGACGGCCTGACCATCGCGCAGAGCCTCCACCGATGCCTCCAGCATGGGTGCCTGGCCGCGTCCTGCGACCATGGATGCCCAGAAGTGGGAGGCCAAGCCACGCACCAGAACGGCGTGCATCTCCTCCAGCGTCGTGGCTTCTCCGGAAGGATCGTGCGCTCCGACGATCAGGAAGCTCGTACCAGGATCGGAGCTTCCTCGAGTCAGGTACAGCTCTTCCACGGTACGTTCACCGGCCCACCACGATCGAGCGGCCGAAGCTCTCAGAGGATCCCGACCGCCGAGCCAGGCAGGACCCGCGTACTGCACCCCGTTCAGCTCATGCCAGGGAAGATCTATCCGGCCGATGAGACGTCGTTCACGAAGATCCTCGTAAGGCTCGGAGAGCGTGCTGTTCATCACGACCAGACCGAAACGACTGGCGCCCCAGATGGTCGCCTTGCCCAGACCGAAAGACCCGCCGGCAATGCCCTTCTTATGGCTGTCGAGCTGTCTTCGGACGACCGCGGCGAACCTCCCGTCCTCGTACTCGGGACCGGTCAGGCCGTTCGCGTTGTAGTCGTCGATGCGGAGGAGAAGCAGTTTGCCGGTCTCTCGTAGCTCACGAAGTCCGTCGGCCAGCATGCGGCCGACCTTCTGCTTCTGATCGCCTGCCGCCTCGATGTGAGGAGCAAGGTCGTCCCACCGTATGGCTTCCTGGAGCCGACGGAGACGTTCGCCGGAGAGCTCGTGCAGAGTGAAGCGGACTCGAACCGGGCGCGTCTTGTCCCAACGCTCGTCCAGGCTGTTCTGTGTCGCCTCTCTGGCGGTTATCGCCAGAGAGGAGTCGAAGGCGAAGGCGGCAGGATTTCCTAATTCCCGACCGCCATCGGAATGCGCTAGGCGATGATGCCAGGCCACATAGCCGCTCGATTCCGGAGCCTCGTCACGGGTCGCGGAGGAGCCGGCGGCCAGGTCGAGGATCTCCTCGATCGCCTGAATGTTCTCGATCCGAGGCGTGGCCCGGCCGGTGATCCATGCCGAGACCGCAGCGCGCGTCACGTTCAGGGCGGCCGCTAACTCCGACTGGCTCATGCCCTTACGGCGCAGTTGTCTGCCGAGCCAGGCCCCGAACGCCTCCGGATCGCGGGTGATGCTGTCATCGTCCTGAGTCATCGCGGGTTTCTCCAGGTGGGACAGGGCCAATTGACGCCTCAGGCTAGCGTTTGACACTGGTTTGACGCTACCGGCAGGGGAAGTCTCTATGTCCTCAAGCTGGTTCAAGTCCGGAAAAGGGCGATTTGGCCACATGTGCGTCATTCGGCCTTTTAAGTCCAAAGATTTTCCGCTTGCGGGCTAAGTTGCTCATATGGCAGCATGACCCTCACCGAGGACGAGTTCCCCAAGGCTCTTCCGAAGGGTGAAGCGCACCCCGATTCGTTCTATTGATCTGCTTACTTTGTCGGCATCGAACTGCATTTAGCGTGCCCAGCAAAGGTTCGGCAAACACCTCGCCGAATGTCTCCTTGGCGTGCCTGAATTCTTTTCCATGCCACTGCTCTACCCCCTCAATTGGCATTCCATCGTTGGGAGACAATTGCTGTGAGCAACGATGACCCCTCTGTGCTGGAGGTGGTCCTTCAGCAGACCGCGCGAGTGCTCGACACGTACAGGATCGATCCCGGCCTGATCCAGGAGCACGTCAACGGCGAGCGCCGTATCAAGGAAGGCGGATACGGCGACCGTCAGATCTACGAGCTGGTCCAGAACGGTGCCGACGAGCTGAGAAACGACCCTGGCGGGAAGATCGCGGTGGTCCTCACGGACACCCACCTGTACTGCGCCAATGAGGGCACCGCCATGACTCCCGAGGGCGCCGACACCATTCTGCGCATGGGCGTTTCGCGCAAGCGGGGCGGTCAGATCGGTCGGTTCGGCGTCGGAGTGAAGTCTGTTCTGAGCGTCACCGACGTGCCCGAGTTCTTCAGCAGGGACGACGACAAGAGCTTCGGTTTCGACAGAGAGTGGGCGGAGCTGGAGATCAAGCGCATCCAGCCCGCGGCCACGGAGACACCGGTGCTCCGCATGGCCCGCCCTCTCGACCGAGACCGTGCCGCGGCTACCGATCCCATCCTCAAACAGTTGCTCTCATGGGCCACGACCGTCGTACGGTTGCCTCTGAAACCAGCCGCTGTCGCGCGACTCGCCAAGGACATCGACGAGTTCCCCGTAGAGTTCTCGCTGTTCTCCCCGCAGGTCGGCACCGTCACGCTGGAGAAGCGACTCTCCGGGCGGACATCCAAGCGGCAGATCTTCCAGAAGGTCGACGGCGAGCGCCGCGTCCTGCAGACGATCTCTTCCCGCGACGGTGGGCAGGAGAAGCAGACCGCCGATTGGCGCGTTTTCACTCGCGTCCACCGTCCGTCGATCACGGCGCTGACAGAGGCCGGCGAACTTCACGACAGGCCAGAGATCGATATCGCCTGGGCGGTTCCCGAGGCCGGAACCCGGACTCGTGACCGGGGACAGTTTTGGGCCTACTTCCCGACGAACTACACCACGACTCTTCGGGGAATCGTCAACGCTCCCTGGAAGACGAGCGAGGACCGACAGAACCTTTACGCGAACAACCGGTTCAACGATGAGCTGATCGCCGAAGTGGCCGATCTGGTCGTCTCGTCCCTCCCTTCGTTGGCGCGACCGGACGATGTAGGGGCCTGCTTCGACTCCGTCCCCTCACGAGGGCGGGAGGAGCCACAGTGGGCGGCCGAGGATCTGGTGGCGAAGATCTGGCGACTCGCTGCAGTCAAGCCTGTCTTCCCTGATCAGGACGGCAACTTCGACACCCCGGCCAAGATCCGTGTGCACCCTGCCGACCTGCGATCGGAATGGCTGCAGTGGTGGGCGGATCACCCTGGGCGCCCGACGAACTGGATCCACCACTCCGTGGAGAGCCCAAAGCATCGCCGGGACAGCGTCAACCGCATCCTGGAGCACTCGACCACGCCGGTTGCCACCGTGAAGGAATGGCTGGAGGCGCTCGTCTCTGACAAGACCCCAGAGGCGTCGGCACGCGCGGTGCTCATCGTCGCCGACATGAAGCGGAACAACCACCCGCAGGTGGAAGACGCCCTTCGGGCGAAGATCGTCCTAACCGAAACGCTGGGACTCGTCACTCCCTCCACGCAGATCTTCCGGCGATCCGCCGACGACGGTCTGGCAGACAACACCATCTACGTGGACGAGCACGTCTACGCCGGCCAGGGCGCCATCGCGAGGGCTCTGGACCTGCTTGGCATCCACGAAGCGCATCCCGCCGGTCGGTTCGCATCGGTGGTGGAACGCGGCTTCGCCGGATACTCCGACCGCGACTGGGTGGCCTTCTGGGAGCTGGCACGCCTGGCCGGCCCCTATGGAGTGAACGCCGCGTTCAGGAACCGTGACTTCGACACGGCGAAGGAGCTCAAGGTCAAGGTCCTGACCGGGGAGTTTCGTCGGATCAGGGACTGTCTGCTGCCCGGTCGCGTCGTCCCCGACGACGGCTCGCGTGACAGGAACGTCACGGTGGACATGCAGTTCCATCGGGATGACCGCGCCTACCTTGCCGATCTCGGACTGCTCGACGGCCCCGTGGCCAACGTCGATCCTGCGGGGGAGGAGTGGTTCGAGGAGTACAAGGAGGTCTACTGGAAGCAGTATGTGGCCAGGCTTCCGGCCGGCGAACCCCGCCCCACTCTTGCACGTATGCAGTTCGAGGGAAGCGCCCCCGCAGGCCCTCTACACCTGTTCACGGCACTGTCGCCCGAGGGACGAGCCGCCTTTCTCAAGGCCATTCCGACGGGCGGCGCGGTGGTGAACTGGACCATGCAGGCCGGCAACAAGGGAGTGGCCAGCCGCAGGTCCGTGCCGTCTCCGATTCGATGGCTCACGCACAAGTTCGGCTACCTTCAGACTTCTCGTGGACTTCGGGTGGTCAAACGCTGTGTCGGTCCCGAACTGAGCAGCCACAGAGACGTCCTTCCCGTCGCGAACGTGTCGCCGAGCGTCGCTGCGATGCTGGGGCTTTCGCAGACCCTCAACGAGGTCCCCGAAGCCCTGTGGCATGAGCTCGTCTGGGAGGCGTCCGACTCCACCGAGGACACGTTCCCCGGCAAGGTCTACGCCCTGATGTTCGAGGTCCTCGTGGACTTCCCCGAAGGGGCGATGACGCGCTGTCGCGTGGGAGACGAGTGGCGTAGCGACATCGAGGACAAGGACATCGCGGTGACCTCGAGTCGCGCCGAATACGACACGCTCGTAAGAGAGAGGGTGCCTGCGCTGCTCGTCCCGACCGAGGAACTGGCCGAGACGATGCGGGGGGCGTGGAACATGCTCGCACCCTCCGACGCGATCAAGAAGGAGATTCGTTACACGGCACAGGCGGAAGGCGTCCCGCTCCTGGAGGAATTTCCTCATCTGAAGATGCTGCGGCGCTCTCAGGTGGAGGGCTGGTCCACCGTTCGCTGCGACGAACTTGAAGAGATCATCCGGACTCCAAGTGGTATGCGCACTCAGACGATCCCCGCGGCTGAGCTGCCCGAAGAGCGCAAGGTGCTCGTTCGTACGCCGGTGGACGACCTGCAGGTGCTCATCGCCGTGGATCGTGTCCTCCGGCTGAACCTTGGTGCGTCGGTCTGCAAGAGCATCCTCGACCGCCGCACACAGGAGCGCAACAACGAGCGCATCCAGCAGATACGCCGGGCCGAAAGCCTGGCGGAGAAGCTGCTTCTGCTCATCGGGGTCGAGGCTCTGAAGAAGGGGCTTCCCGAGGGACTGCTCGAGAGCGACGAGGCCAACCACGGGAGCGCCCAGGGCGACCGCCGGATGGCCGAGCTGGCCCACAATGCGTATGGGACGGAGGTGTTGCGCATCTACCGGAAGGACATCGAGGCCAACTTCTCCCAGCTCTCGGCCGGGTTCCGGGGCGACGCCACGTCCGTGCGCATTGTCAACGATCTCGGTTTCCCCGGCGAATACGCAGGGACCCGAGGGGAGACTCTGCCGGCGCTGGAGAAGGTCTACGGTCCCACCCGCTTCCCCCGCCTCCATGACTACCAGGAGCGGCTCGCGCAGAAGGCGGTCGAGCTGTTGACCAAGTACGACGCTCCACGCGCGATGCTGTGTCTGCCCACCGGCGCCGGCAAAACGCGCGTGGCGGCGGAGGCGGTGATCCGGGTGATCAAGGAGCGGGGGCTCGGTGGTCGGCCCGTCCTGTGGATCGCGCAGAGTGAAGAGCTCTGTGAGCAGGCTGTCCAGAGTTGGTCCTTTGTCTGGTCCAAGGTCGGCCCCGAAGAACAGCTGGTCATCAACCGCCTCTGGTCCACTCGCGAAGCCGCTCCGAGCGGCGACACGGCTCAGTTGGTCGTCGCCACGGACGCCAAGCTGGAGGTCTGCTTGGACACGGCCGAGTACGCATGGCTCCGCGACCCCGCGCTAGTGATCGTGGATGAGGCCCACACCTCGATCACTCCCCGTTACACCCGCATTCTCGCGTCGCTGGGTCTGACCTTCAGGGAGACCACGCGTCCTCTGCTCGGACTGACCGCCACGCCGTTCCGCGGCTTCAACGAGACCGAGACCAATCGCCTGGTCGAGCGTTACGGGCGGAACCGCCTCGACGAGGGAATCTTCACGACCGGCGATCCTTATGCGGAGCTCCAGGAGTTGGGTGTACTGGCGCGGGTCGACCACAGAGCGCTCCAGGGCTCCACTCTCGCGCTCTCCGAGGAGGACCTTCGCCAGGCAGCAGCCTTCGAAGGAGCCAGGTTGCCCGCCACCGTGGAAGAGAAGCTGGGACGGGACATCGCACGTAACCAGACGCTCATCCAGGAGATCCAGGCGCTGCCAGAGGACAGTCCAGTGCTGCTCTTCGCCACATCGGTCAACCACGCCAAGCTCATGGCCGCCCAGCTCAACGACCTCGGTATCAGGTCCGCCTCGATCGACTCCGGCACCCCGGACGCAGACCGGCGCACGCACATCGAGAGGTTCCGGCGGAAGCAGATCCGGGTGTTGACCAACTATGGAGTGCTCGCCCAGGGCTTCGATGCCCCGGCCACCGAGGTGGTCATCGTGGCGCGGCCTACCTATAGCCCGAACGTCTACCAGCAGATGATCGGGCGTGGTCTCCGGGGCCCGAAGAACGGCGGCAAGGAGACCTGCCTGATCCTCGACGTGGCGGACAACATCGTCAACTACGACCGTCAGCTGGCCTTCACCCAGTTCGAATATCTCTGGAGCAACAAGTGAGCGATGCCTACAACGGCACCCCTACGCTCACGGCCGAACAGCGGGCTGTCGTCGAGCAGCCCGCCGACGCCCTGACTTTGGTAACCGCAGGGGCCGGTGCCGGCAAGACCCACACTCTTGTGCGCCGGCTCGACAGGCTGGTCGCTGAGGAAGACCTGACCGCCGGGGAAATCCTGGTGCTCACCTTCTCCCGCGCCGCCGTACGCGAACTCAAGAGCCGCCTCGCCAAGTACGGAGATTCGGCTCGGCATGTACGGGTCCAGACCTTCGACTCCTGGGCGCTCGACCTGCTCATGCAGGTGGACGCCCAAGGGTCCTGGCTGGAGAAGTCCTTCGATGCCCGCATCGAGGGTGCGCAGCAGGCGATCGACAACGGTCTCGCCAACGAGCTCTACGAGCACAACCTCCGCCATGTCGTCATCGACGAGGTTCAAGACCTTGTCGGCGCCAGGCGAGAGCTGGTGGAGGCCCTACTGGACCGATTCGCCTGCGGGTTCACCCTCGTCGGCGACCCGGCCCAGTCGATCTATGGATTCACGGTCAAGAATCCGTCGGAGCGTAGGCAGGAGACCAACCGGTTCTTCGAGTGGCTCCGCAGCACCTTCGGTGAAAATCTGACAGAGCTGAGCCTTACCGACAACTTCCGAGCGCAGACCGATGAGGCGAAGACCGCCCTCGACTTCGGACCGCGGCTGCGCCTGCTCTCAGAATCCGAGAATCGGGACGGCGAAGGCCACTACAACGATCTCCGGAAGGTTCTCACCGGGGTGATGAACTTCGGCGGGTTCGACGAGTTGGCCGCCGATGCACTTACCGGTTTCACCGGTACCACCGCGATCCTCTGCCGGACCAACGGTCAGGCGTTGATGATCTCCGAGAAACTTCATGCAGTCGGCGTGCCGCATCGGCTCCAGCGATCCGCGCGTGATCGTGTTGCGCCGATGTGGCTGGGCCTCCTTTTGGCACGCTCCCATGGATCGTCACTGACCCGGGAGAGGTTCGATGAGTGGGTCGGCGATCTGCCCCTGACCGAGGGCTCGGACCCCGACGTCCTCTGGCGATTGCTCCAGCGAACCGGTACCGGACGTGGTTCGGACCGCATCCTGGACCTGGCCAGACTCCGCTCCGCGCTCGCCACCGGCAGGTTGCCCGACGACCTGATCGCCCAGCCCCCTGCGCGGCTCGTCGTCTCTTCCTTCCACCGTGCCAAGGGGTTGGAGTTCGACCGGGTCCTTGTGGCGGACCCGGGACCACTGCGGGAAGCGTCCCCGGAGGACAAGTCCAAGAAGGTCGACAAGGATCCCGCAGAAGAAGCCCGGTCGCTCTATGTGGCGATGACACGAGCGCGATACGAGCTCTACATGGTTCCTGGTGTGGACATGCGCAACATCCGCATCCACGACGCCACCGGACGATGGGGCCGGTACTTCTTCCAGCGCTGGCGGCGAGACGGTCTCGAACTCCGAGGGGGCGACGTCACCACCGAGTATCCGGCGGGTTCGGTCGACTTCGAAGCCGATGCCTCAGACGTTCAACACTATTTGGCGACCGCCGTCCGACCTGGAGATGCCCTCGAGTTGGAGCGGGTCTACCCGGAACCGATCGGACTCCTCGAAAGCCCTCCCTACCTGATCAAGCATGAGGGGCGGCCGATCGGCACGGTCTCGGAGAAGTTCCGACGCGATCTCTACACATTCCTGAAGCGCGGTCCGAGCTTCGTTCCTTACTCATTTCCGTCTTTGATCTCCGGTGTCCGCGTCGACACCGTGGAGACCGTCGCCGGCAACGAAGCCGCCGGCGTCCGTGCCGGACTCGACCAGCACGGTGTTTGGCTCGCACCGCGTCTCGTCGGCCTCTCCACCTTCACCTGGGACAAGAAGGAACCTGATGTCGAAGCACAGTGAGCATTACGCCTTCCGCGCCGACCTCGTCGAGCGTCTTCACCTCGACATGATCGGCCCGGTCGGCGGCCCGGACGAGATACTCACGGACTCACCGGTGACGACGTACGTTGCCGGCGTCCTCTATCCCCAGCGCCGTGACCCCGCCGAGGTGAAGGAGGAAGCGCTCGAACGCGACGCGGACCTCTCTCCCGAAACGCGAGTCAAGGACGATGTCGTCGACACGGGTGTCTCACTGGCCAACGACCAAGCGCCGTCGTCCATGGGTCTCACCTTCGGGGTGAACCCGAAGGCGTCTCCGACGATCACCGTGTTCGTGACGGCCGCCGTTTATGACCCGATCGACAAGGCCGGACATCCGGTCAAGGCCCAGCGCGCCGAGCGGCGTACCGTCGAAGAGCAGGATCTCCGCGGGCAGCGGCGGGCCCTCGAACTCGAGCCCGTTAGGGTGGATGTCACGGTCCCCCGCCGGTACAGCGAATCGCTGGCTCCTGGAGTAGAGCTTCGCGTACGGGTCCGTCGTCCCGAAGGCGGAGCCGCGTCCGTCACGGTTGCGTTGGTCAACGTGAACGAAGTCGAGAAGTTCGGCATCCGTGACGCCTACTGCCTCTACCAGCCGAAGATCCTCGTCAAGGGTGAGGAGGGCACGAAGCCCTTTGTGGAACGGCCCGTCCCGGTCGGCGCGGACGAGGTGGAGATCAAAACGAACCGCCTGCTTTACCGTTACGCCCCCAACTTCGCGGCGGGTCATGGATGCGCGGCGAACTGGGACTGGACGCCCCCTCCACTTCGTGACGAAGCGCTGGTCAAGGGAGTGCCGGCTGCCGTGGCCGCTGTCTGGAGCGAGTTCGTCCCATCAAAGGAGGTGCTGCTGACCGACTCCAATCCGGAGATCGACGACTCGGCGCTCCGCATGATCGACCTCGCGCGCAAGCCGGAAGACGAGATCCTCAGTGGACTCCGGAACCTGGTGAACGGGTACCGTGCCTGGATCGCCGAACGCGCCGAGGAATCAAGACTGCTCGCCAACACCGAGTTCGCCGAGTCGGCCAGGGAACAGATCCGGCAGTGCGAGCTGGCCTGCGACCGAATGGATTCGGGCATCGAGACGCTCCGTAGCAATCCGGTGGCCATGGTCGCTTTTCGACGCGCGAACGAGGCGATGGCCGTCCAGCGGGCCAGGACTAGCTGGATCAAGGGACAGAAGCAGGGCGTGCCGGACGTCGAAATGGGGAAGTGGCGCCCGTTCCAGATCGCCTTCTTGCTGCTCTGCATGGACGGCATTGTTGACAGAGGGCACAAGGACCGAGAAATCGCCGATCTTCTGTGGTTTCCCACGGGTGGCGGTAAGACCGAGGCGTACCTGGGCATCATCGCGTTCACCGTTTTCCTGCGCCGACTCACCAATGGCGAATCGGGTGGCGGAGTCACCGCCATCATGCGGTACACCCTCCGCCTGCTGACGCTTCAGCAGTTCGAACGTGCCGCAGCTCTGATCTGCGCTATGGAGATCATTCGACGTCGAGCACCCAAGGAACTGGGTGACGAGACCATTTCCATCGGCATGTGGGTAGGCGCCGCAGCCACGCCCAACAAGCTCAAGGACGCGGCCGCCAGCCTTAAAAAGCTCCGGGACGGCGGGGAACTGCACAAGGAGAATCCTGTCCAGCTTCGCTTCTGCCCGTGGTGTGGTACCGCCATGGGGCCCGACGAATACGAAGTGGACGTCGCCAGTTCCAAGATGCGCATCTTCTGCGCCGATCCGCAGTGCGAATTCAACCGCGAGCTCCCGGTTCATGTGGTCGACGAGAAGATCTACGAGGTTCGGCCCACGCTGATCATCGCGACCGTCGACAAGTTCGCCCAGATCACATGGCGCCCCGAGGTGGCGGCTCTCTTCAACCGGGACCGAGAAGGCACGCTCCCTCCGGAGCTCATCGTCCAGGACGAACTCCATCTCATCTCCGGCCCGCTCGGCAGCCTCACCGGCCTGTACGAGACGGCGATCGACATCGCAGCGGACCAGCCCAAGGTGATCGCCTCAACCGCGACCATTCGTCGCGCCAAAGAGCAGGGAAAACGTCTGTTCATGCGGGATGTCGCTCAGTTCCCGCCCGCCGGCCTCGATGCACGGGACTCCTGGTTCGCGGTCGAAACGCCGGCCAAGGACAAAGCATCACGACTTTACGTCGGTCTTCTCGCACCAAACACCAGTCAGGCGACCCTGTTGGTTCGTGCATACGCCGCACTTCTGCACCACGCCGCGGAAATAGGCGGCCCCGACTCCGTCAGGGACGCGTACTGGACACTGGTCGGTTATTTCAACAGCCTCCGTCTCCTGGCCGCTGCCGAACTTCAGGTGTTGGACGACGTCCAGGATCGACTCAAGCTTTTGGCCGAGCGACATGGCGCCAAACTGCGTCGCGCCGATAAGCTCACGGAGCTGACGAGTCGCGTGAAATCCAGCGACATTCCCAAGCGGCTCAAGGATCTCGAGCGAATGCACCCCGACGAGAGTGTCTTCGATACGGTCCTCGCAACGAACATGATCTCCGTAGGTGTGGATGTGGATCGGCTCGGCCTTATGGCGATCATGGGCCAGCCGCAGACCACAGCGGAGTACATCCAGTCCAGCAGCCGCGTCGGGCGTCAGCACCCGGGACTGGTCGTCATCCTCTACAACGCCAACCGGTCGCGGGACCGGTCGCACTACGAGAGCTTCGTGCCGTACCACTCGGCCCTTTACCGGCAGGTCGAATCGACCAGCGTCACGCCCTTTTCGCCACGTGCTCGGGACCGGGCGCTCCACGCCGTCCTGGTCGGGATGGCCCGACTCCTCTACCCGGAACTCCGCCTGAACGGTGCAGCGGCGGCCGTGCACAAGTACGAGAGCCGTATCGAGGAACTGAAGGACCTCATCGTCGCGAGAGCGAAGGCGGTCGACGAGGAGGAAGAGGCCGGCACCGAGAAGGACCTCAACTACATCATCGGTCGCTGGCGCGATCTGGCCGACGATAATCCCGACCTGGTCTACGAGGCCAAGCCACGATTCAAGCGGAGCGAGAAGCGCAACCCCGATGAGGCTCTTCTCCGCACCCATGCCGACACAGATCTCGAGCGTGCGTTCTCCACGTTGTGGAGCCTCCGCGACGTCGACGCCGAGTCCGATCTTTACTTGGAGCGATGAAGAATGGCACTTCGTAGTGGGCGGACTCGTCAGACGGGTCGCAGCGGGGACGCCGAAATCACGCGCACACCGCTAGGAGCGGTGCGACGGGCGCAGACCATCACCACGTACGGCGTGGGCGCGATGATCGCCATCGAGGACCAGTCCTACATCGTGTGCGGGCTGGACAGTTGGCGCAACGTTTGGAAGTCGGATGTGATCTACGAGCCGAGGCTCCAGCATTGGCTCCGGGTGGCACGGTTCCAACTCCCCCCGGCGGACGAGCCGTCCTCCGGGGATGGGATCAGAGTCCGTCTCTTCCCTGAGATGTACTCATGCGGCACGTGCAAGAAGCTTCAGGAGTTCAAGCGATTCGGCTCTCCGACGGGCAAGAGCCTTTGCGGTGCCTGTGACAAGCCGCTGACACCGTCGCGATTCGTGATCGCCTGCGAGAACGGGCACCTGGACGACTTTCCCTACTTCGAATGGGTTCACAAGAAGAGCGAGCCCAACCGTGACCCGAACGAGAAGGTCAAACACGAGCTCACGCTGGAGAGCAGCGGTCAGACGGCGTCACTTCGATCGGTCGTGATCAAGTGTTCGTGCGGTGTACGCCCGGTGTCCTTGGAGGGTGCCTTCGGCGGCGGCGCGATGTTCGCGTTGGGGATCAAGTGCAAGGGACGCCGGCCGTGGCTTGGCCGCGATGCCAACGAATCGGGGTGCACTGCGACACCGCGCACGCTGCAGCGAGGCGCGTCGGCCGCCTGGTTTTCCATCACCCGGTCGGCTCTATCGATTCCGCCCTGGTCGGAGTCCCTCCAGCAGCGGCTCAACCAGCACTACGACATGTTCAGTGGCCTGCTGGACGATGGCGTGTCCGACTCGGTGCTCTTGAACGCCATCAAGAGGACCGACATCATGGACGATGATCGGTTCACGGCGGATCAGGTCCTCTCTGCGATTCACCGTAGGCGTGAGCTCGAAGCGAGTGCTCCGCCGGACTCCGATGAGGCTGAGCCGATGCTCGAATCGGCCAATGAGTTGCGCCGTGAGGAGTACAACCAGCTCTACGACGGCACCAGGGTCGTCTCTCGTGACGAGAACTTCGAATGCGTGCCGGCGGCTGGTGACGGAAGCGCACTGCCCTATGGCATCAAGCGCTCCATGTTGGTGAAGCGCTTGCGCGAAGTGCGAGCACTCGAATCCTTTACGCGCGTCACCATGCCTGATCCGGCCGGCGGTGACACTCGTCGCGCCGCCATGGCGAACGGCACCGTCGACTGGCTTCCGGCGATCGAGGTAAGCGGTGAAGGCGTTTTCCTCGCCATCGCTGAGGATCTGCTGCAGGCATGGGAGCAGCGGCCCGGCCCCCTGACCCGCTCCCACAAAATCTGGCACAACCACACGATGCTCCTGCGCGAACGCGTGGAACGGACCGCGGGCAAAGTGCGACTCGATGACATCAGGTCGCCTGTAACCCCGCGCTTCATCCTCCTGCACACCCTCGCACATGTACTCATCAACGAATGGAGCCTGGACTGCGGCTACCCTTCGGCCGCGCTCCGCGAGCGGCTCTATGTCGATAAGGACATGGCGGGGGTCCTCATCTATACCGCGACCAGCGACTCCGCCGGCTCTCTCGGTGGCGTTGTCGCCCAGGGAGAGCATCGCAAGCTCTACGAGACCCTGGAGTCGGCGCTGTCCCGCGCCGAATGGTGTTCACAGGATCCACCATGCATGGAGTCCGAGGCCAGCGGTACCAACAGCCTCAACCTGGCCGCCTGCTACGCCTGCGTACTGCTCGCGGAGACGAGCTGCGAGAACAACAACGTCTTCTTAGACCGGGCTATGTTGATCGGCACGCCGGATGACCCGTCGACCGGTTTCTTCTACAAGGGCGACTGAGTAGCGTGATCCCCGGCCCGATCAAGATCGATCGGGCCGGGGGTTCGAACGAGGAGGCGCGGGTGCCACGCTTGGGAATCCATCAGGACTTCCTGCAGGACCTCATCCGGCTGGAACGTCCCATTCAGCAGAAGGTCGTCGAGGCGATCTCCAAGTTCGAGCAGAGTTCGCACGCCGGCATGCACTTGGAGAAGCTGCACAACATCCGTGACGAACGGTTCAAAAGCATCCGGATCGACCTTAAGTACCGCGGCATCGTCCTGGCTCCTGAATCCGGAGACGAGTTCATGCTGCTTCGCGTTGATTCCCACGACAAGGCTTATGAGTGGGTCAAGCACCGCCGCGTCTCGGTGAACATGGCTACCGGTTACATGGAGATCCGTGACGACGCGATCATCACTGACACGATCCAAGGGTTGCAGAAGATCCACGGAGAGACCGTACGACCACTGTTCGAACACGTCTCGGACGCCGACATGGCGCGGTTGGGCATCGACGATCAGATGCTCAAGTTCGCCCGGATGCTCAGCGATGTGGCCATGCTCGAGGCGTTGGACGGCAAGCTCCCCCAGATCCAATACGACGTGCTCTTCGGTCTGGCCGCGGGCATGTCCCCCGAAGAGGTCTGGAACGACGTCGTCGGCGGCATCACGCCCGAGGCGATCGACCCGGACGACCTGGTGGCCGCAACGCAGCGTATGCCCCACAAGGTAGCGCTGGTCGAAGGGCCGGAAGAGCTCATGGAGCTGTTCGCCAAGCCTTTCGCCAGATGGCGGGTCTACCTGCACCCGTTGCAGCAAGAGGCGGCGTTTCGGTCGTACTCAGGTCCCGCTCAGGTGACCGGCGGGCCTGGCACGGGCAAGACGGTGGTCGCTCTCCACCGTGCTCGGCACCTCGCCCGACAGGGTGGTCGAGTGCTGCTCACCACGTTCACCGCGACGCTTACGCGATCGCTGGCCGAATCGCTGAGGTTACTTGAGACCGACGACGAGGTCCTTTCTCGGATCGACGTGCTCACCGTCGATCAGGTGGCTCGGCGGCTGGTCGACGGGCACGTGGGGAAGTTCACGCTGCTCCGTCGAGACGAGGAGAAGGAGATCTGGCGACGGATCATCCGGCACCGAAGCCTGGAATTCACCGAGAAATTCCTTCAGGAGGAATGGCGACAGGTCGTCCTGGCGCAAGGGGTCACGTCTTTCGACGCCTATCTGGATGCTCGCCGAATCGGGCGTGGCCGGCGACTTGGCCCGGTGCAACGCGCTAAGGTCTGGCGGGCGATCGGCGAGTTCGAACAGGAACTGGCGGACAACAACTACCGCACTTTCGAGACGATCTGCGTCGAAGCCACTCGGGTGCTGGGCGAGTTGGACACGCGACCGTACGATCACGTGGTCGTGGACGAAGCGCAAGATCTTCATCCTGTTCGTTGGCGTGTTATCCGGGGCCTGGTCGCCGAGGGGCCGGACGACCTGTTCATCGCGAACGACACCCACCAGAGGATCTATGACAACCGCGTCTCCCTGAGCTCGGTCGGCATCCAGTTGGCCGGACGGTCCACCAAGTTGAAGATCAACTACCGGACCACCGAGGAGATCCTCAACTGGAGCTGCGCCATGCTGGCAGGCGAGAAGATCGTGGACCTCGCCGGACAGCACACGAGCCTGACCGGCTGCCGCTCGGAGATCCACGGGGCTGAGCCCGAACTCTATGGTGCATCCACGAAGAACGCCGAACTCACGCATCTCATCGAGATCGTGCAAGGCTGGCTCGATGCCGGAGTGCAACCGGAGGAGATCGGCATCGCGGCCCGCTCCGAAATGCTGGCCCAATCGGCGGCGGAAGCCCTCACCCGCGCCGGCATCGATGTCGTTTATCTCTCTCGCGAGAAGGACGGCACGGAGCGACACATCCGCGCCACGACCATGCACCGTATGAAGGGCCTCGAGTTCCGTTGTGTCGCCGTGATCGGCGTGGGTGCCAACCAGTTGCCCTATGCAAACGCGATCACGCCCCTAGAAGAGGACGCGACCACTCATGCGAACGACCTCCAGCGGGAGCGCTGCCTGCTCTTCGTCGCCAGCACACGTGCCAGAGAACGCCTTTACATCTCCTGGCATGGGGAGCCAAGCCCCTTCCTCAACCTCGCCAGTAGTTGACGATCTCCGCGATCTCCTCGTCGGAGATCGCGGCGAGTCGGATCTCCTGCGGCTCACCACTCGTCCGGGACAGGAACAGACCGCTGCCTGGCGCAAGGACCTCGGCTCCAGGCCTGTTGATGACCCGGATGCTCTCATCGGCCGTGGTCATGGAAAGGGCCAGTCTTGCTGGGAAGTATCCCTTTACACGACTGCTCAGGACCGTCTCGGATGGTCGGGCAGTACGCGCGACTACATGAAAGCCGACCGCGCGTCCTTCCCGGGCCAGCTCGACGACAGCATCTTGGTCATCGACGTCCGCTAGTTCGTCGATCACCACCACCACGTCTGGATGCGCACGCTCGATGTCACCTAGTGCAACGATCGGCATTGGAGCCTTCTCTTCGCGCACCTCACGATTGAACTGCTCGATATCACGGCATCCAATCCGCTCAAGGTCCCCATAACGACAGCCGAGCTCGGCAACTGCCCACGTGAGCGGATTCCCCATAGCCTCTTGGACGACATGGGGAAGATCGAAGAACTGATTCCGTCGGCCGACCATGATCAGTCGACAATGCTTCGGTTTGTGCTTCACCGCGAGTGAGGTGACTATGCTCCTGACCGGGTCGAACCGTCCGCCATCTCCTCCGATCAGTACATGCCTCGCCTCGTTGAGGTCCAGGTAGACGGACGTTTCGTCATGAGCGCGCCCGAGGCCGGCGAGTAGAGAGTCGTCTGGAGTCTGCCGAAGAATGTCGCCCAAGCTGAGGAGGTCCGGCAGCTTGTGCGGCACCTCCACACTGATTGCCTTAGAGCCTGGCAACGGTGATGTCGATTGTTCCAGCAGAACAAGGCGGACCCGGTCGTTCTTCGCAGCCTGAACGATTTTCGGGGCCAAATCGAGAACCGCGGTCGCCGGAGTCGTGGGGCCGAGCCTGACTTCGAACCGGGTCAGTACCGGCGTGCGGGTGTATCCGGCGACCTTCGCGTCGACTCGAGCTCTCTTCAAGATCTGATCTATCTCTTTGGCCATTGCGTCATCTGCGTCGGTGTGCTTGCGCTCGGGGACGCTTGATTTCAGAAGCCAGTCGGGAGGAAGCCGCTCGGTCTTCTTGTCGACCTTTCGACCTTCCGGGCGCATAGCACGCAGGCGCTGGGCGACCTCCTCCGCCGACTGTGGACGGTCCTCTGGCTTCTTGGCGAGAAGCTGGAGAATGAGCTCCTCCAGAGCCGACGGGATATCGCTGCGGATAGCGCTGGGAGGGGTGGGCTTCTCCGTGGCATGCCGGTGCATCAGCTGCCAAACATTCCCGTCGAACGGCGTTTCACCGGTGGCCATCTCGTAGAGCACACAGCCCAACGAGTACAGGTCGCTGCGTTCGTCCGGCTCGCCTTCGCTCTGTTCCGGTGCCATATAGGCCGGCGTGCCCACCTGCAGGGTGGCCTTCCCCGAATCGACAGCTCTCGCGATGCCGAAGTCACAGATCTTCGGTCGGTCGCCGGGCAGGAGCATGATGTTCGCCGGCTTGATGTCGCGGTGGATGACCTTCTTTGCATGTGCGACGCCCAGCGCCTCTGCCAGCCGGGCACCGATGTTCACGACCCGCTTGCTCGGAAGGCCGTTCAGGTGCCTGGAAAAGACCTTCATCAAGTCCTGGCCATGGAGGAGTTCCATCACGAAGAACAGCCGCCCCTCGTGCTCGTCGGCGTCATGGACGACGACGATGCCCGGGTGCTGTAACCGGCCGCACAGGACGGGCTCGGCGCGGAATCGCTCGACGCGCCGCGGATCCGGATCCAGCTCGCTGGGAAAAATCTTGACGGCGACTTCACGATCAAGGCGCAGGTCGACGGCCTTCCACACCACGCCCATCCCACCGGCACCCAGCTTGTCCACCAAGCGGTACCGGCCGGCCAGCGTCTCCCCCTCTCGCATCCGTCACTCCACCCTTACTTGTCCCGATTGCACGGCTATGGCGATGCTCTATCACGACTCACTGATCGGGGCGAGCCGAGCCGCCAATCAGCACAACCGAATCTCGCTACCGTAGGTCGCATGGCAGTCCAGAGGCCGACTCGCGCGTCCAGTGATGGCACCCGCAAGAGCATGCAAGCCAACCGCGGCCGGGATACCAAGCCCGAGCTCGCCCTCCGGCGAGCCGTCCACGCGCTGGGCCTCAGGTACCGCGTCTCCGTCCGCCCTCTGCCCGGCATTCGTCGAACCGCCGACATCGTCTTCACGCGGGCCAAGGTGGCGGTTTTCATGGACGGTTGTTTCTGGCACGGCTGCCCCGAGCACCACACGAAGTCGGCCACCAACGCCGAGTACTGGGCCGAGAAGGTCCGAAGAAACAGAGAGCGTGACGCTGAAACGGATCGGCTTCTGACGGAAGCAGGGTGGAACGTGATTCGTATATGGGAGCACGAAGACCCTGCGGCGTCGGCCAAGGTGATCGCGGCAGAAGTACATGGCCGATCGACGGATCGTCAGAGAGACTATTCGACGCTCTGATGTGCCCAGGGTCCCGTGGGGTCGGCTTGATAGGCCCTCATACCGGCTAGTGTTGGCGGAGAGCACCTTGAACGTTTTTCATCCGCCGGGCGGCTAAGCCGGTCACAGCATGATCGCGATGCTCGGGTTTTCCTCATGATGTGGCGAAGCTCCTGGTAGACGGGTTGATCACCACAACCATCACCGTCATCGCCAGGAGCTTCGGGTGCTGTTCTATCGTGCTGC
>NZ_VJVX01000042.1:0-77471 GCF_008033685.1 Microbispora sp. CSR-4 | reverse complement strand
CTCGGTCGTCGACGGCGCGTTCTGGGGCATGTGGCAGACCGGCGGCGCGTGGCTGGCCACCATGATCTGGGACCACTACCTGTTCACCGGCGACGTCGACTTCCTCCGGCAGAACTACCCGGCGATGAAGGGCGCGGCGCAGTTCTTCCTCGACACGCTCGTGCAGGAGCCGAGCCTGGGTTATCTGGTCACGAACCCCTCGAACTCCCCGGAGCTGGCCCACCACTCGGGTGTCAGCGTGTGCGCCGGCCCGACGATGGACAACCAGATCCTGCGCGACCTGTTCAACGGCTGTGCCAAGGCCGGCGAGGTCCTCGGCACGGACGCGAGCT
This sequence comes from Microbispora sp. CSR-4, assembly GCF_008033685.1. Lineage (NCBI taxonomy): Bacteria > Bacillati > Actinomycetota > Actinomycetes > Streptosporangiales > Streptosporangiaceae > Microbispora > Microbispora sp. CSR-4. The sequence goes on along the minus strand of NZ_VJVX01000042.1, from coordinate 77,139 downwards.
TCCGGGCGCAGGTCCTCGCCGCCAGGGACCGGCTTCCTCCGATGAAGGTCGGCTCGCGCGGCAACATCCAGGAGTGGCTGTACGACTGGGTAGAAACCGAGCAGAACCACCGGCACATCTCCCACCTGTACGGCCTGCACCCCAGCAACCAGATCACCAAGCGCGGCACCCCCACGCTCTACAACGCCGCGCGGCGGACCCTCGAACTGCGCGGCGACGACGGCACCGGCTGGTCGCTGGCCTGGAAGATCAACTACTGGGCGCGGATGGAGGAGGGCGACCGGGCACGCAACCTGATCGGGCTCCTGGTGAGGACCGACCGGCTCGCGCCGAATATGTTCGACCTGCATCCGCCGTTCCAGATCGACGGCAACTTCGGCGCCACCTCTGGCATCGCGGAGATGCTGCTGCAGAGCCACACCGGCGAGCTGCACGTGCTGCCCGCGCTGCCCTCGGCGTGGCCGAACGGGAAGGTGCAGGGCCTGCGGGGCCGCGGCGGCTACACCGTGAGCGCTACCTGGAGTTCCAACGGGACCACCGAGATCCTCGTGAAATTCGACCGCACCGGCACGGTCAACGTGCGCAACCGGAGCTTCACCGGCACCTACCAGGTGGTCGACGCCGAGACCGGCGCCGCCGTCTCCGTCACCAAACCCGAGGCCGACGTCATCGCGCTACCCGGCCAGGCCGGCCGCACCTACCGTCTGACCGGGTCCGGCGGCGGCAGCACCCCCACCGGTTATGTGCGGATCGCCAACGCCGCCACCGGCCTGGTGCTCGACAGCGGCGGCAACGTGGCCTCGGGGTCGAACCTCAAGCAGTGGAACTGGGACGGCAGCACCAACCTCCAGTGGCAGCTCGTCGACCTGGGCGGCGGCTGGTATCGGATCGTCAACCGCACCAACGGCATGGTGGCCGACAGCTGGGGCAACTCCGCCAACGGCGCCAACGCCAGGCAGGCCCCCTGGAACGGCGGCAACAACCAGCAGTGGCGCCTGAACGATCTCGGCAACGGCCGCTATCAGATCGTCAACCGCGGCACCGGCACCGCCCTCGACGGCATGGGCTACACCGCCACCGGCTCCGCCGTCGGCATGTGGACGCCGAACAGCAGCCCCAACAACCAGTGGACGATCATCGCCGTGTGACCGAGCCGGGCAGGACGGAAGGGAGTGCCAGGGGCGGCAGCGGATCCTGCTGCCGCCCTGCGGATCCCCGCGCACCGAATGCGTTTCATTGCCGGCCCTCGCCGTCGCGGGGCCGTACGACCGCGACGGGGCAGTGCGCGCGGTGCAGTACGGCATGGCTGACCGAGCCGATGAGCGCGCCGCGCACCCCGCCCAGCCCGCGGGAGCCGACGACCACGAGGTCGGCGACCAGCGAGGCGTCGGCCAGCGCCGGGGCCGGGTGGCCGCAGACCGCCGACTCGACCAGCGGGACGTCCGGGTGCTTGTCGCGCCACGGTGCGAGCCGCAGCCGCGCCGCCCGGCACTCGTTGTCGTAGATCTCCTGCAGCGCCGTTCCATAGCCGACGGCGAAGGGGGAGAACGCCGGCATCTCCCAGGCGTACACCGCGTGCACCCGCCCGCGCCGCGCCCGGGCCTCCTCGAAGGCGAACTCCAGGGCCGCCTCCGAGTGCGGGGATCCGTCGAAGCCGACGACGACCTCGTGGTATTCCTCCCGGTGCGGTTTGCGTACCACGACGACGGGGACCTCCGCGTGACCGGCGAGGCCGAGGCCGACGGAGCCGAGGATCAGGCCGGAGAAGCCGCCCATCCCCCGGCTGCCGACCACGAGGGCGTCGGCGCCGGCCGATGCGGCGCGCAGGGTCTCGACCACCGTGCCCTCGGCGAGCTCCGTGGTCACCTCAAGGCCGGGGGCGAGCTCCCGGGCGCGGGCGGCGGCCGCCGCGAGCACGCCTTCGCAGAACTCGCTGTAGGACTGGGCGAAGCCCTCGACGGCGTGGAACGGGTATTCGTGCGCCCACGGCTCGCGCACGTGGACGATCTTCAAGGTGGCCCCCCGGCGCCGCGCGTCGTCCGCCGCCCACTCCAGTGCCGCCGTCGCTGGGCTCGATCCGTCGACGGCGACGACGATCTGTCCGGCCATGTACGTCTCCTCCTGTGCTTCAAGCGGTACGCGGACGCGCGCGGGGGTTGATCCTCCCGGGCACCATCGCACCGTCTCCGCTGCCCGCGGCGCAGCAGACGAAAGTCCTCAAGCCGAGGGACTTCCGCCCGCGCGCCGCGCGCGGGAGGAGTTCAGGACCTCGTCAGCCTGATCACGTTCCAGGAGACCGGCGGCAGCACGATCCGGAGCGGATCGCTCTGGTGGTTCGTGTTGGGGCGGGGCGCCACCCGATCGGGGTCGTCGGCGGTGTTGCGGGCGTAGACGTCCTCGTGGGTGAGCGTCGTCGCCTCGGCGATCCGCACGGCGCCGGTGCCCGAGACCAGCGCCCTCGCGTCGAGCTCCAGCTCCACCGGCTCGTCCGTCGACCTGTTCACCACGAACAGCGTCGTCTCCGTCTCGTCCCGGGTGGCGACCGCGTGGAGCACGGGCACCGCGCCGAACTCGGCCGTCTCGTACGTCGGGCAGACGGGCTCGACGCGTACGACGTCGCCCTTGGCGAGCCGCGCCGCCTGCGCGAACGGGTGGAAGGTGGTCTGCCGCCAGGCCCGGCCGCCGGGCTCGGTCATGATGGGCGCGATCACGTTGACGAGCTGGGCCAGGCAGGCCGCCGCGACCCGGTCGCTGTGCCGCAGCAGTGTGATGAGCAGGCTGCCGAAGGCCACGGCGTCGGCGAGGTGGTAGTGGTCCTCCAGGAGCGGCGGCGCGACCGGCCAGTCCTGCCCGGGCTCGGCCGCCTTGACGCGGCTCAGGTACCAGACGTTCCACTCGTCGAAGGAGACGGAGATCTTCTTGCTGGAGCCGAGCCTGGCCCCCACCTGGTCGGCGGTGGAGACGACCGTGGAGATGAAGTGCTCCATGTCGCTCGCGCAGGCCAGGAAGCCGGCGAGGTCGCCGTCCTTCTCCTCGTAGTAGGCGTGACAGGAGATGTGGTCGACCAGATCGTAGGTCTCCTCCAGGACGGTCGCCTCCCAGGTGCCGAAGGTCGGCATGGAGGAGCCGGAGCTGCCGCAGGCCACCAGTTCCAGACTGGGGTCGACCATGCGCATGGCCCGGGCGGTCTCGGCGGCGATCCTGCCGTACTCGTGGGCGGTCTTGTGCCCGATCTGCCAGGGGCCGTCCATCTCGTTGCCCAGGCACCACATGCGGATGTCGTGGGGGTCCTTGGTGCCGTTGGCGATGCGCAGGTCCGACAGCGTGGTGCCGGACGGGATGTTGCAGTATTCGAGCAGGTCGACGGCCTCCTGCACGCCACGGGTGCCGAGGTTGACCGCCATCATCGGCTCCAGCCCCGCCAGGCGGGACCACCGCATGAACTCGTCGATCCCGATCTCGTTGGTCTCGGTGCTGTGCCAGGCGAGATCGAGCCGCCGGGGGCGCCGCTCGCGCGGGCCGATGCCGTCCTCCCAGCGGTAGCCGGAGACGAAGTTGCCGCCGGGATAGCGCACGGTGGTCACGCCCAGCTCGCGGGTGAGCGCGAGCACGTCGCCGCGGAACCCGTTCTCGTCCGCCGTGGGGTGGCCCGGCTCGTAGATGCCGGTGTAGACACAGCGGCCGAGGTGCTCGACGAACGTGCCGAACGTGCGGCGCCGTACGGGGGCCACCCGATGGGCGGGGTCGATGGTCAGTTGTGCCTGGAGCACGCGGGATCTCCTTCACCGGACAGGGGCTCGCGGGGCGATTGTTAGCGTTCGCATGGTGTTCGGTCAAGATTTCGGTCCGGAAAACTCGGCTATTGAGACGCATGCTGTTATCGCTAACAGTCACCGGGCGGCGTCATGACGACCCACCCCAGGGAATACCGTCCCCGGCCCCGGGGCAGGTGCCGCCACGCGCGGTCTTGTAGCCGTGGCCCTGCGAGCAGGTCGTCAGATCCAGAACCCCGACCGTCTGTCCCCCGCTATCCTCACCTGTGAGCTGGAACCCAAGCTTCCGGTAGAAGCCCTCCGGCCCACCCTCTCCCGGCTCCCACGTGACGTACATCTGCGTGCCGCCACGACGCCTGATTTCGGCGGCCACGGATTCGACGGCGAAGCGCCCGACTCCGCGCCCCTGTTCGCCGGCCGCCACGTTGAGCCGCCACAAGCCGGATCGGAAGTCGATCCCCTTGCCGTCCCAGTCGATGTCCAGGAAAGGCATGAGGAAGCCCACCGGACGGTCGCCGTCGAGGATGAGGCGCGGCCACGCCACTTCCCGATGCACGTAGGCCTCGGCCAGTGACTTCGCCACAGGCGAGACGAAGCGCTCCTGCTCGGGGCGAACCTTCACAGCAATAGCCGTCTCGACGTTGGCGGGGGTTACAGGCGCAAGGCGGAGTTTCACATTCACATGGAAACCGTAGGCGTCCTCCGCGTACGGCCCGCCCGGACATCGCCCCCAGCGCGACGGGCACACCGCGAATGCCCGGCATCGGGCTGGGCATGCTCTCGTCAACGAAACCTCTGGTGGCGGGAGCGCGCATCGTGACTCGCGGCGTGACAGGCGGCCGGGCGGGCCGGGCCGGGGGGGCGCTCGCCGTGCTGGCCGCGCTCGGCCTGCCGGCGGGCGCGTGCGGAACCACCCCCGGAACCGGCCCGGGAACCAGCCCAGGGACCGGCACGGCGACCGGCACGGCGACCGGCACGGCGACCGGCACGGCGACCGCCCTGCAGAGCGGCCCGGCCGCCACCCCGACCCCATCCGCGGGCTCCCTCGTGGCGGGCCGTTACCAGCCGTTGTGGCCCTTCGCCGAGGAGAAACAGGCGCGGGACTGGCAGGAGAGCTACCGCTCGGGCGGCCACCAGCCCTGGCACCTGGACGCCGAGCGGACCGCGCTGTCCTTCACCCAGGGGTTCCTCGGGTTCACCGGTGTCGACCAGGTGGTCGAGCGTACGGTGACCGGTGCGGACGCGCGCGTCTCCGTCGGCGTCCGCGGCGAGGGCGGCGGGCGGCCGGGCATCGCCGCCGTCGTCCACCTCGTCAGGTTCGGCACCGGGCCGGACGCGCCGTGGGAGGTGGTGGGCACCGACGACACCACCTTCTCCCTCACCACTCCCCGGTACGGCGCCCTCGTTTCATCCCCCGTCAAGGTGGGCGGCACGATCACCGGAGTGGACGAGAGCATCCGGGTGCAGGTGCGCTCGACCGGCAGCGCCCGCCCCCTCGGCGAGAGCTGCTGTGCCTCGGCCGGAGGGGAGGACGCCCTCTGGTCCGCCACCGTGACCTTCCAGGCGGCCCCGGGCAGCACGCTCACCCTCGTCGCAAGCACCGGCGGCCACGTGGCGGAGGTCGAGCGCTTCGCCGTCACCGGCGTCCGGGTCGCGCCATAGGACGTTACTTCGCGTGGACGACGACGCTGCCGTTGGCCGCGTCACCGGCTCCGTTCTGGTAGATCACGTCGCCGGTCCGCTCGTCCCAGATCCGGACGGCGAAGCGGTCGACGCCGTCCCCGTCCCGGGTGTCGCCGTCGCGGGCGACGACCTCGAAGCCGTAGCGCCCCGCGCCGCCGACCGTCCCGATGCCGCGATAGCGGATCTCCCCGCCCGACACCACGAGCCAGTCGTACGCCGTGGACCGGAAGTCCAGGGGCCCGGCCTGGAACGAGAACGTCGTCGCCCCGATCGGCACCGCCGTGTGCTTCACGTACTTGGCCACGATCCCGAAGGTGGCCCGGCCGGTCAGCGCGGGGTTGGCGCGGTAGGCGCCCGCGGGCGAGTCGATCCAGCCGCCGCCGGTGACGAAGCCGGAGCCACGGTCGTACACGACCACCGGACGGCCGGTCGCGGTGGTGGTCGCGCCGTCGTCGTCGGCGACGGTGACGACGGGCTCGTTCACGCCCGGCCTCTTGTAGGTGTGCCGCGCCGTGCAGGTCCCGTCGCCGACCGTGCCGGACGCGGTGGTCCCGTCCTTCCAGTCCACCGTGCAGGTGAGCACGTCGTTCGCCCCCCGGTCGGTGACCGGGACCGTGAGGGTCACGCGCGTGCCGGCCTCGACCGGCTTGGCAGGCGTCACGACGTCCCCGGCCTCGGGGGCGGCGTTGGCGACGGTCACCTTCGCGGTGTCGCGGCTGCGGCCGGAGGTCAGCGTGACCGTGTAGGTCCCGTCGTCGTCGCAGGTGACGGCGGTCTCGGCGGCGCCGGAGTCCGAGAAGGAGCAGGTCGCGCCGGAGCCGGCGTCCTCGCCGGGCGTGTAGCTCCACTTGGCCGCGCCGGTGGCCGATCCGGCCAGCCGGATCGGGGACCCCTCGCGGCCCTCGGCGTCCGGCCCGGCGTTCGCGACCGACACCGGGTCGACGCTCTCCAGCGTCGGCACGACCTTCTCGATCAGGCCGTTCGCGTCGAACTCCATCCGGTCGATCGTGGTCTCCCGGTGGGTGCCGTCGCCGCCGGGGATGGCGAAGCGGTGATAGGCGATGTACCAGTCGTCGGTGCCGGGCACCCGTACGACCGAGTGGTGGCCGGTGCCCTTGATCCCGAGGGACAGGTCCTTCCGCAGGATCACGCCCTGTTCGGTCCACGGGCCGAGCGGCGAGGCGCCGGTGGCGTACGCGACCTGGTAGTTCTCGTCGCGCGTGTCGTTCTCCGACCACATGAAGTAGTAGATCCCGCCGCGTTTGAAGACGAACGAGCCCTCGTTGTAGCCGCTCGGCTTGTACGTCCTCACCTTGGCGGGGTCGAACGACACCATGTCGTCGTTCAGCGGCACCTGGTAGGAGTTGCCGTTGCCCCAGTAGAGGTACGCCTGGCCGTCGTCGTCGACGAACACGTCGGAGTCGATCATCTGGCCGCTGTAGGTCCCGGCCGCCACCAGCGGCCTGCCCAGGGCGTCTTTGAACGGCCCCGCCGGCGAGTCGGACACGGCGACGCCGAGGTGTTTGGCGGTGTTGCCGGTGGCCATGCCGCCGCTGAAGTAGAAGTAGTACTTGCCGTTCCGCTCGGCGATCGTCGGGGCCCAGGCGCTGTTGTCGGCCCAGGTCACATCGGGTCCGAGGTCGAGGACGACGCCGTGGTCGGTCCAGTGGACCAGGTCCTTGGACGAGAACGCGTGGAACTGCGTGCCGCTCCATCCGGCGAAGCCGTCGGTCGTCGGATACATGTAGAACGTGTCGCCGAACACGGTGATGTTCGGGTCGGCGTACAGGCCGGGGAGCACCGGGCTCTTCATCACCCGCGCCTCGACCGTCCACGTCCGCCGCGCGCCGTCGCCGCCGGTGACGGTGTAGGTGACCGGCTCGGACAGGTCGCGTGCGGTGCCGGAGGCGGGTTTGACGCTCGCTCCCGGGACCAGGGTGAGCTCGGGCGCGAGCCGGGTGAGGTCGGTGCCCTCCTTCACCGGCAGGACGATCCTGTCGTTCCCGCCGTCCACGATCGCCGGGACCTTGAGCTCGGGCAGCGTGACCGCGCTGACGGCCGCCGTGCTGCCGGAGGCCTGGAGCACCTCGGCCGCCGGCAGCGCGTGGTCGTGGTCGTCCACCTCACCGGCGAAGTAGGGGCCGGCCGCGTGCGCCGGGGTGACGATCGGGCCCGCGACCAGGGACAGCGCGGCGGCGGCCGCGAGAGCGAGGCGAGGGAGGCGTGGGAGGCGTCGTCGGGGGGTGCTGTGCATCGTCTCTCCCGGCCGGCGGCTCGCGCCCCTCGGCCTCGTTAGCGCTAACTTCGAGACCCACGCCACCCCCGTGAACCACGGGGGCGGAGTGAATCGGTCTCGTGAGTGTCGGCCGCGAGGCGCGTGATCGTCAAGACCCGCGCGATGCCTGGGGTCAGTGGCCCCGGCGGATCCACTCGTCGAGGTGCGGCAGCTCGGCGCCGATCGTCGTGCTGTCGCCGTGGCCGGTGTGGACGACGGTCTCGGGCGGCAGGGTCAGCAGGCGGTCGCGGATCGAGTCGATGATCACGCCGAAGTCGGAGAACGAGCGGCCGGTCGCGCCGGGACCACCCTGGAACAGGGTGTCGCCGGTGAAGACGACGCCCAGCTCGGGCGCGTAGAAGCAGCAGGCGCCGGGCGAGTGCCCGGGAGTGTGGAGCACTTCGAGGCGGGTGCCGGCGACCTCGATGACCTGCCCGTCGGACAGCTCGCCGTCGGGCTCGCGGTGGGGGTGGGTGAGCCGCCAGACCGGCAGGTCGGCCGGGTGCAGCAGGACGGGCGCCCCGGTGGCCTCCGACAGGTCCGGCGCGACCCGCACATGGTCGTCGTGGGCGTGGGTGGCGAGGATGGCCAGGACGCGCCGGCCCGCGATCACGTCGGTGATCGCCTTGACGTCGTGGGGCGCGTCGAACACCACGCACTCGGCGTCGTCGCCGAGCACCCAGACGTTGTTGTCGACGTCGAAGGTCTGGCCGTCCAGGCTGAAGGTGCCCGACGTGACGGCATGGTCGATACGGGCACTCACTTGATGATCACCACCGTGCGGAACATGACCTTATTCTGCACGTGATCCTGGGGAACCCACGACCGGGGGTCACGGCCCCTGCCGCTGGTCCTCCGCCGTACGGGAGGGTTTGGGCGGCAGCACCGGCTCCAGGCGGAACATCCCGGCCGACACCTCCTCGTGCGGGGGCGCGGCCCCCCGTCTGCCGGCCACCGCCACGAGCAGGTCGGTCACGGTGACGAGGCCCTGCAGGGTGCCGCAGGCTCCGATGACCGGGACGACGTCCACGCCCGACTCCAGCATCACGGCCGCCACCGAGGAGAGCGGCGTGTCGGGCGACACGTGCGGGCATCTGCGCCCGCTCAGCAACTGGCGCACCTGGCTGCTCGACTGCTCCGCGGGACCGCCGGACCAGTGCGCCGCGATGTCCTCCCGCGTGAGCACGCCGAGGATGCGGGAGCCGGAGTCCACGACGGGCAGATGGTGCATCGACCCGCGGCGCATGAGTTCCCAGGCCATGAGCGGGGACTCGTCCGGCTTCACGGTCACGAGCACCCTGCTCATCACGTCGGCGGCGGTCATGCCTTCTACGGTCATCGTTCCTCCCTGCGCCATCTCCATCCGACCACGTGGGCGGGGGCGCCGCACGGGCCCAAAGACCCGACCGCCGGGGACCTCCGGCACCTGCCCGTACGGCCGGGGCGGCGGTGGAATGACCACGACGGCGACAGACGGGGGGTGGGCCATGCTGGCCGGTGAGGTCATGAGCAGCCCGGCGATCACGTTGCGCCCCGACGACTCCGTGCGGCGGGCGATCCGGGTGCTGTACGGCCACGACATCACGGCCGCCCCCGTGCTCGGGGAGTACGACGAGCTGGTCGGCATGGTCAGCGAGATCGACCTGCTGTGCGGCGCGTTCGCGCCGGGCGACGCGGCGCCCCGCACCGTGGAGGGCGTCATGTCGCGCCAGGTGAGCACGGTCGAGGAGACCACGGACGTGCGGGTGCTGACGGACCTCATGGTCGCGAAGCGGATCAAGAGCCTGCCCGTGCTGCGCGACGAGCGGGTCGTCGGGATGATCAGCCGCCGCGACCTGCTGGCGCTGCTGGCCAGGTCGGACGAGGAGCTGCGCGAGGCCGTCCTGGCCGCCCTGCGCGAGCGCTACCCCTCCGACGCGCCCTGGGAGGTGGTCGTGCGCGACGGCGAGATCGACCTGCGGGGTCCCGAGGGCCAGGGCCCCGAGCACGTGGCCGACCTGCTGGAGCGGACCGTCCCCGGGGTGCGGCCGGCCCGCCTGCTCCCCCGATGATCAGCGCGCCTTCACCACGGCGACCGGGCAGTGCGCGTGGCCCAGCACGGCGCGGCTGACCGAGCCGAGCACGGCCGCGGTGAAGGCGTTGCGGCCGTGGGAGCCGACCACGAGCAGGACGGCCCGCGACGACGCCTTGATGAGCGCGGAGACCGGATGGTCGTGGACCATGTCCAGCTCGGTCTTGACGTCGGCGTATCCGCTCTGCAGCGGCTCCAGCTCGCCGCGCGCGTAGTCCTCCGCGGCCCGCCGCATGGCGTCCAGGTCCATCGAGATCACGGGCCCGTACGGCACCGGCGGCTCCCAGGCGCAGACGATCCGCACCCGGTGACCGCGCAGCCGCGCCTCCTCGAAGGCGTACGTCAGGGCGGGCCCGGACTCCTTCGAGCAGTCGAACCCCACCACGATCTCGGCCCCCGCCTCCGGGGGCGCCGGCCGTACGACGACGACCGGCACGGCCACGTGCCCGGCGACGTGGTTGCCCACCGAGCCGAGCAGCATGCCGGGGAAGCCGCCCGCGCCATGGCTGCCGAGCACCACTTCGGCGGCGCGGGCGGCCTGGTCGCGCAGGACGCGGCCGGGACGCCCCTCGACGAGCACCGTCGTCACGTCGAGGCCGGGGCGCCGGTCCCGGGCGACCCACTCGGCGTGGGCGAGGATCTGCTCCCCGGTGGGCGCCATCCTGTCGTAGCTGTCGGGGATCGGATAGCGCGGGCCGTCGTACGGCAGGCGCTCGACGGCGTGGACCACCCGCAGGGGCAGGCCCCGCAGGGCGGCGTCGTCGGCCGCCCACTCCACCGCCCGGGTCGCCCCGGCGGACCCGTCGGTGCCGACGACGACCGGATCGACGCCCGGATCGACGCCCGGATCGACGCCCGGATCACTGATCGGCTGCTCGGTCATGGCGTAGTGCCCTCCCTCAGCGTGTCGAGCAGGGTGGTGACGGCAACGGGACGCTCCAGCACAGGCGTGTTCCCCCGGCGGCGCCGGGCCCGGCGGCGCACGACCCGCCCAGGCTCTCGGCGCGGTCGCACAGGTTGCGCAGGCCGCTGCGGCGTCCCCGCGGCGGGATGCCGACCCCGTCGTCCTCCACGAGCAGGGTCAGCCGGTCGTGGTCGAGGCAGACGGTGACGGCGGCGCGGGTGGCGTGGGCGTGCCGCACCACGTTGGAGATCGCCTCCCGCGCCACGGCCAGCAGGTGTTCCCCGACGGGGGCGGGCACGCGGGTGTCGAGCTGCCCGTCCATGCGCAGGGCCGGCAGGAAGCCGAGGGGCTCCCGGGCGCCCTCGACCAGCTCGACGAGCCGGGCGCGCAGCCCGGGGGCGCCGGCCGGGGTGCGCAGGGCGAAGATCGTGGTGCGGATCTGCCGGATCGTGCCGTCGAGCTCGTCGATCGCGGTCCGCAGCCGCGCGGCCGCCTCGGGGTGGTCCACCAGCCGCGTGGCGCCCGTGAGCGTCATGGCGATCGCGAACAGCCGCTGGATGACGACGTCGTGCAGGTCCTTGGCGATGCGGTCGCGGTCTTCCAGCAGGACGAGCCGTTCGGCGTCCCTGCGCGCCTCGTCCAGTTCCAGCGCGACCGCCGCGTGCCCGGCGAAGGAGTGGACCATGCAGACCTCCGCCTGGCTGAACGGGACGCGGCCGGGCCGCCTGCCGAGCGACAGCACTCCGCGCACCTCTCCGGGGGCGCCGAGCGGCACGGCGCAGGCCGCTCCCGTCTCCGCGCCCGCGGTGAGGAGGTCGATGTCGCCGAGATCGGTGATCACGCGGGGTTCCGCGTGGGCGAACGCCTGCCCGGCCAGCGAGCCCTCGACGGGCAGGCGGTGCGGCCGGGGCGGGCCGGGCACGCCGTCCGCGATCGCGACCCGCAGCGTCCGGCCGTCGTCCTCGGGCAGCAGGATCGCCGCCGTGTCCGCGCCGGCCATCCGCCGGGCGCGGCGGGCGATCAGGGTCAGCACCCGCGGCGTCCGCGCGCCGGACAGCAGGCTCCTGGTGATCTCCGCCGACGCCTGGAGCCAGGTCTCCCTGCGGCGGGTGTCCTCGTACAGGCGGGCGTTCTCGATCGCCACCCCGGCGGCGCTGGCGAAGGCCACGATGATCGCCTCGTCGTCCTCGTCGAACTCCCCTCCCCCGCGCTTCTCGGTCAGGTAGAGGTTGCCGAACAGCCGGCCCCGGACCCGTACGGGCACGCCGAGGAAGCCCGTCATCGGCGGGTGTCCCGGCGGGAAGCCGTACGACGCGGGGTGGTCGCGGATGCGGGCCAGCCGCAGCGGCCGGGGTTCCTTGATCAGCAGGCCGAGCAGGCCCAGGCCGTGGGGCCAGTGCTCGATGCGGGCGATCTCCTCCTCGCTCAGCCCGGCGGGGACGAAGCGGGCGAGGGTGTTGTCCTCGCCGATCACGCCGAGCGCGGCATATCGGGCGTCGGCCAGCGTGGCGGCGGTCTCGGCGATCCGGTGCAGCACGGTCTCGAGATCGAGGTTGCCGCCCACCGAGACGACCGCCTCCAGCAGCGCGTGGGCCCGGTCACGCGTCGACAGGACCGCCTGCAGCCTCGTGTGCAGTTCGGCCAGCAGCCCGTCCAGGTGCGTCTGCGGGATCATGGTCCGCTCCCTCGTGGGCGCCACGCATGCCCCCCACACTTGGAGTCTCGCAAACCGGACACTCCGGACTCGCGCTCTTTGCCAGGTCGCGACCGGCTTCTTACGGTGCGTATGCGCCTACCCGCCGTCGGTCACGGACATACTCGGATTGAGGCGAATCGACGCGGGGGTGCGTCATGAGTGAGCCGCGCGACGGCGTCATCCAGGTCGCCTGGCGCGGAGCCGACCGGTTCGACGTACGGATCCGGCGCCACGTGGTCCGCGCCGACCGGCCGCCGGACGTCGGCGGGAGCGACACCGGCCCCACTCCGGCCGAGCTGTTCGTGGGCAGCGTGGCGGCCGGCGTCGCCTGCTGTGCCGAGCGCTACCTGCGCCAGCGGCAGCTGCCCGCCGGGGTGGGCGTCACCGCGCGGTACGGCCTCGGCGTCTGCCCCGGGCGGATCGACCGCATCGAGCTGTCGGTGGACGCCCCGGGGCTGCCCGAGGGGCTGCGCGCCTCGCTCCTTTCGGTGCTGGAGCACTGCGCCGTCTGCACCACGCTGCGGGTGCCGCCGCGGGTCACGTTCGAGGTCCGCCGGTCCGTGCCCGAGAACCCCGTCGCTCAGGCCAGCCGGCCCACACCGCCGAGGACGTAGCCGCCCCTGCTGTGCCGGACGAGGTCGCTGTCGTTGCGCCAGTCGGCCACGTCGACCAGCCCCGGCTCCACCACCTCGAATCCCGTGAAGAACCGGGCGATGTGCTCGGGCGTGCGGTCGCGCAGCGCGGCCGTCGACTTCTCGTACACCTCCCGGGCCTCGGTGATCGTGTCGTCGCTCAGGCGGCCCTGGGTGCCGTGGGAGATCACGAGATAGCTGCCGGGGGCCATGCGCTCGCGGAAGTAGGACACCACCCGCTCGGCGTCGTCGTCGTCCACGAAGTGGAGCACGGCGACGAACAGCACGGCCACCGGCTTGCTGAAATCGATCAGCTTCTTGGTGATCGGGCTCTCGACGATCCGGTCCGGGTCGCGCATGTCGGCCTGCACCACGCCCGTACGGCCACTGCCGGTGAGCAGCGCCTGGCCGTGCGCGGCGACGACGGGGTCGTTGTCGACGTAGACGACGGTCGCCTCGGGATCGACCTCGTGGGCGACCTCGTGGACGTTGCCCTGCGTGGGGATGCCGGTGCCGATGTCGAGGAACTGCCGGATGCCCGACTCGCCGAGGAAGCGGACGGCGCGGCCGAGGAAGTCGCGGTTCTGCCTGATCACCAGGCGGCCGTCGGGGCCGACCAGTTCGAGCAGCTTCTCGGCGGCGGCCCTGTCGACCGCGAAGTTGTCCTTGCCGCCCAGCCACCAGTCGTAGATCCGCGCCACGCTCGGCGTGGAGAAGTCGATGGCCTTCAGCGCTTCCTCGTCCCGGCTCACCCGCGATCCCCTCGCCTTTTCGCTTTGCGACGATCTTACGGGCGGGCCAGGGCGGCCCGGTAGTCTCCGGCGATGCCGGCCGCGACGGCCAGCAGCGGATCGACCAGGCGGGGCAGCTCGCGCACCCGTCTGGAGGAGACCACGATGCCGACGGCCGCGACGGGCCGGTCGCCGACCAGCACCGGCGCGGCCGCCGAGCAGGAGCCGAGCGTCATCTCCTCGTGCGTCGTGGCGTACCCCTGGGCGCGCACCTGGGTCAGCTCGCGGGCCAGCCGGCCCGGCTCGGTGATGGTGTGGGGGGTCGGCCGCTCCAGCGGCCTCGACAGGTAGGAGCCGACGAACCAGCCCGGTTCGTAGGCGAGCAGCGCCTTGCCGACGCCGGTCGGGTGCATGGGCAGACGCGTACCGGTCCGCGACACGATCGGCACGGCCCGCTTGCCGTACACCTTGTCGACGTAGAGCACTTCGAGCCCGTCGCGCACCGCGAGGTGGACGTTCTCCCCGGTGCCGCCGAACAGCTCCTGCAGCCAGGGGTGCGCCACCTCCTGCAGCGGGTCGGGAGCGAGCTGCCCGAGCTCCCACAGGCGGCGGCCGATCTGGTAGCGCCCGTCGGCGCCGCGGCGCAGGGCGCGCCACTCCTCCAGCTCCCCGGCGAGCCGGTGGACGGTGCTCAGCGCCATGCCGGTCCGTTCGGCGATCTCCGTCAGCGTGAGCCGCGGGTGGTGGGCGTCGAAGGCGCCGAGGATGGCCAGCACCCGGGACGTCACGGAACGCCCCGGATCGCGTGCGCCGCCGGCCATATGACTCCCTCTTCCACTCAGTAGAAGCAAAGCCTACGCGAGACGGCGGCTGCTTCCCGATGCTTTAGCCATGCGAACTCAGGTCGGGATCATCGGAGCCGGGCCGGCCGGCCTGCTGCTCTCCCATCTGCTCCATCTGCGCGGGATCGAGTCCGTCGTGCTCGAACGCCGCAGCAGGGAGTACGTCGAGCGGCGGGGGCGGGCGGGAGTGCTCGAACAGGGCACGGTCGACACCCTCATCGAGGCGGGGGTGGGCGAACGGATGCGGCGGGAGGGCCTGCCCCACCACGGCATCGAGCTGCGGTACGGCGGAGCGGGCCACCGCATCGCCTTCGAGCGGCTGGTGCCCGGTCGCTGCATCACCGTGTACGGCCAGCAGGAGGTCGTCAAGGACCTGATCGCCGCGCGCCTGGCGGCCGGGGGCGACATCCGCTTCGAGGTGGACGACGTGGCGGTGCACGACATCGGCACCGACCGGCCGTACCTCACCTTCACCGGGGCGGACGGCGCGGGCGAGCGGCTGGACTGCGACGTGATCGCCGGGTGCGACGGCTTCCACGGGGTGTCCCGGCCGTCGATCCCCGAGGGCGTGCTGACCGAATATCAGCGCGACTACCCCTTCGCCTGGCTCGGCATCCTCGCGAGGGTGAAGCCGTCGTCGGAGGAGCTGATCTACGCGCGGACCGAGCGCGGCTTCGCGCTGCACAGCATGCGCTCCCCGGAGATCAGCCGGTTCTACCTCCAGGTCGCGCCCGACGAGGACCTCGCCGAGTGGCCCGACGAGCGGATCTGGTCCGAGCTGCGGGCCCGGCTGGAGACCGTGCCCGGTTTCACCCTCGCCACCGGGGAGATCCTCGAACGGGGGATCACGCCGATGCGCGGCTTCGTGGCCGAGCCCATGCAGTACGGCAGGCTGTTCCTGGCCGGGGACGCGGCCCACATCGTGCCGCCGACCGGCGCGAAGGGGCTCAACCTCGCGGTGGCCGACGTGCGGGTGCTGACCGAGGCGCTGGCGCGGTTCTTCGCCGACGGCTCGACGGAGGCGCTGGACGGCTATTCACAGGCCTGCCTGCCCCGGGTGTGGCGGGCCCAGCACTTCTCGTGGTGGATGACGACGCTGCTGCACACGTTCGAGTCCGACGACGCCTACGCCAGGAAGCTGCAGACCTCCTACCTCGACTACGTGACATCCTCCGAGGCGGCCGCGACGACGCTGGCGGAGAACTACGTGGGCCTGCCCTACCAAGAGGAGAAGCCATGACACATCCTCCTTACCTGCACCCGGACTACGCCAGCACGGTCCTGCGGGCGCCGTCCCGGCCGCCGCTGGAGATGAAGGAGGACCCGGAGGCGGCCGAGCTCACCGGCCCGGTCTTCGGGCACGGCGAGGTGGATCCGCTCGACGCCGATCTGACCGCGGGCCACGCGGGCGAGCCGCTCGGCGAGCGCATCATCGTCACCGGGCGCGTCCTCGACGCCGCGGGCCGGCCGATCCCCGGCACCCTGGTCGAGGTCTGGCAGGCCAACTCCGCCGGGCGGTACGCCCACCAGCGCGACCAGCACCCGGCCCCGCTCGACCCCAACTTCACCGGCGCGGGCCGGTGCCTGACCGACGACGAGGGCCGCTACCGGTTCGTCACGATCAAGCCGGGGGCCTATCCCTGGCGCAACCACCCCAACGCCTGGCGGCCCGCGCACATCCACTTCTCGGTGTTCGGCACGGCGTTCACCCAGCGCCTGGTGACGCAGATGTACTTCCCGGGCGACCCGCTGTTCGCCTACGACCCGATCTTCCGGTCCATTCCGGACCCGGCCGCCCGTGAGCGGCTCGTCGCCGCGTTCGACCTCGACGTGACCGAGCCGGAGTGGGCTCTCGGCTATCGGTGGGACATCGTGCTCGGCCAGACCCCCATGGAGGACGCGTGACCACTCCCTCGCAGACCGTCGGGCCGTTCTTCGGGTTCGCCCTGCCGTACGCGGCCGACTGGGAGCTCGTCCCCGAGGGCCATCCGGGGGCGGTCACGATCACCGGCGTGGTGCTCGACGGGGCCGGTGAGCCGGTGCCCGACGCCCTGCTGGAGCTGTGGACCGGAGAGCCCGGCGAGCGGGGCGCCCTCAGCCGGAAAGGCGCCGGGGCGTCCGGCTTCGGGCGGTGCGGCACCGCGCCCGACGGCTCCTACCGGTTCCGCCTCGCGCCGCCGTCCCGGCCGTACGCCGCGCTGCTGGTCTTCGCGCGGGGCCTGCTCAAGCCGGTGCGCACCCGCGTCTATTTCGCCGACGCGCCCGACCCCCTGCTCGGCTCCCTCGACCCGGCCCGCCGCGCGACGTTGCTCGCCCGCCCGGAGGGGCAGGACGTCTACCGGTTCGACGTACGGCTGCAGGGCGAGCGGGAGACGGTCTTTCTTGAGTTCTGATGTGGGGTTGCTCTCCCCGGTGTGGGCGGGCACGGACGTCGCGGCGGTCACCGGCGACGACGCCTGGCTGCGAGCGATGCTGGAGGCGGAGGTGTGCCTCGCGCGGGCGCAGGCCCGTCTCGGCGTCGTCCCTGAGCGGGCCGTCGCCGCGATCGCCGAGGCGGCGCGTGAGGACCGTCACGACGCCGCCGATCTCGCCCGCCGCGCCAGGGACGCGGGCAACCCGGTCGTGCCGCTGGTCAGGGACCTGCGGGCCGCGGCCGGCGAGGCGGGGCCCTGGGTGCATCACGGCGCCACCAGCCAGGACATCCTCGACACCGCGGCGATGCTGGTCGCCGCGCGGGCCCGCGAGGTGATCCTGCGCGACCTCGATCGGGTGCTCGCCGCGCTGGCCCGGCTGGCCGCCGATCACCGGGACACCCCGATGGCGGGGCGCACGCTCGGGCAGCAGGCCGTGCCCACCACGTTCGGGCTGAAGGCCGCCGGGTGGCTGGCCGGCTGCCGCGACGCGCGCGACCGCCTCGCGGCGGTTCGGCTGCCGGTGCAGCTCGGCGGCGCGGCCGGCACCATGGCCGGGTACGGCGAGCGGGCGCTCGACCTGCTGCCGCTGTTCGCGGCCGAGACCGGGCTGGCCGAGCCGGTGCTGCCCTGGCACACGCTGCGCACGCCGGTGACCGACCTGGCCGGCGCGCTCGCCGCCGTGACGGGCGCGCTGGGCAAGCTCGCCACCGACGTGATCCTGCTGGCGCAGAGCGAGGTGGGCGAGGTCGCCGAGCCCGCCGCGCCGGGCCGGGGCGGTTCGTCGGCGATGGCGCACAAGCGCAACCCGGTGCTCGCCACGATGATCAGGTCGGCGGCGCTGCAGGCGCCCGCGCTCGCACAGATCGTGCTCGCCGCGCGGGTCGCCGAGCACGGGCGGCCCGCCGGGAGCTGGCACGCCGAGTGGCAGCCGCTGCGCGAGTGCCTGCGCCTGGCAGGCGGTGCGGCGGAGACGGCCGCCGAGCTGACCGAGGGGCTGGAGGTCTTCCCCGGGCGCATGCGGCACAATCTCGATCACCTGCGCGCCGTGCTGGCCGAGCACGGGGAGGACGGCGGCGTCGGGCAGGCGCCCGCGCTCGTCGACCGGGCGCTGGAATGGTACACGAGGAAAGACCGATGATCCTGAACCACCGATTCGACGGGCCGCCGGACGCCCCGGTCGTCGTGCTCGGGCCCTCGCTGGGCACGACGCTCGGCCTGTGGGAGCCGCAGCTTCCCGCGCTCACGTCCACCTGGCGGGTGCTCCGCTACGACCTGCCCTGCCACGGCGGATCCCGGGCCGCGTCCGGATTCACGCGTGATCTGACCGTGGACGATCTCGCCGGCGGCGTGCTGGCGCTGCTCGACCGCCACGGCGTCGAGGCCGCGGCGTACGCCGGGGTGTCGCTGGGCGGGGCCGTCGGGACCGCTCTGGCGCTGCGTGCGCCGGATCGGATCGCGAGCCTGGTCCTGTGCTGCACCTCCGCCCGCTTCGGCACGGCGGACAGCTGGCGCGAGCGCGCCGCGCTGGTCCGCGCCGAGGGCACCGAACCCCTGATCGAGGCGACGCGGGGCCGGTGGTTCACTCCGGGATTCCCCGACGCCGAGCGCTACCTGGACATGCTGCGCGGCGCGGACCCCGAGGGATACGCCGCGTGCTGCGACGCCCTGGCGGTCTTCGACGTACGCGACCGGCTCGGCGAGGTCCGCGCGCCCACTCTGGTGATCGCCGGAGCGGACGACCCGGCGACCCCGCCGTCGCACGCGGAGGTCCTGGCCGAGGGCATCCCGGAGACCGAGTTGCTGGTCGTGCCGGGGGCCGCCCACCTGGCCACCGTCGAACGCCCGGACGTCGCGACCCCGGCGATCACCGAGCACCTGACCACCCGCTGGAGGACGGCATGAGCTACGACGACGGCATGCGGGTGCGCCGCGAGGTGCTGGGCGACGCGCACGTGGACCGGGCGCGGGCGCGCACCACCGAGTTCACCGCGGACTTCCAGAACCTGATCACCCGGTACGCCTGGGGGGAGATCTGGACCCGGCCGGGGCTCGACCGCCGGACCCGCAGCTGCATCACGCTCACCGCCCTGGTGGCGGGCGGGCACCTGGAGGAGCTGGCCATGCACGTGCGGGCCGCGCGGCGCAACGGGCTCACGACGGTCGAGATCAAGGAGGTGCTGCTGCAGACCGCGATCTACTGCGGGGTGCCGGCCGCCAACGCCGCGTTCGCCGTCGCCCAGCGGGTGCTCGCGGAGGAGGTCTCGGAGGAGGTCTCGGAGGAGGTCCCGGAGGACGCCTCATGACGCCTGGGAGGAGGTGAAGTCCTTCTCCCTGGGTACGGGTGCCTCACGAGCAGAGGAGGGACCTGAATGATCGAAATCATCCCCGTCGAGACCCCCTCCCTTGGCGACCGCGGCTACCTCGTCACCGACGGGAAGGTCGCCTTCGTGGTGGACCCGCAGCGGGACATCGACCGGGTGCTCCGCCTGGCCGAGCGGCGCGGCGTCGAGATCCGCCACGTCTTCGAGACCCACGTGCACAACGACTACGTGACCGGCGGGCCCGCCCTCGCCTCGGCCACCGGCGCGGACTACCACGTCAACGCGGCCGACCCCGTGGAGTTCGACCGGTGCCCGATCGAGGACGGCGACGTGGTCGAGATCGGCCCGCGCACGCGCCTGCGTGCCGTCGCCACCCCCGGCCACACCTTCACCCACCTGTCGTACGTGCTGGAGTGCCCGGACCGGCCGCCCGCCGTCTTCACCGGGGGCTCGCTGCTGCACGGCACGACCGGGCGGCCCGACCTGCTCGGCCCCGAGCACACCGGCGCCCTGGCGCGCGCCCAGCACGCCTCGGCGCACCGGCTGGCACGCGAGCTGCCGGCCGAGACCGGCGTCTTCCCCACCCACGGGTTCGGCAGCTTCTGCTCGGCCGCTCAGTCGGACGTCACCGAGTCGACCATCGGCAGGGAACTGCGGGTCAACCCGGTCCTGACCCGCGGCGAGGACGAGTACGTGAAGGCGCTGCTGGCCGGGCTGGACGTCTATCCGGCGTACTACGCGCACATGGCCCCGCTCAACCTGGCCGGGCCCGACGCGCCCGACCTGTCGCCGCCGCGCCACGCGGACGCCGCCGAGCTGCACCGCCGCCTGCGGGCAGGCGAGTGGGTGGTGGACCTGCGGTCCCGTACGGCTTTCGCGTCCGGCCACCTGGCGGGGACGCTCAACTTCGGGCTGGACGGCAACCTCGCCGTCTACCTGGGCTGGCTCCTTCCCTGGGGGACGCCGGTGACGTTGCTGGGCGAAACGCCCGGGGACATCGCGCGGGCCCAGCGTGAGCTGGCGCGGATCGGCATCGACCGCCCTGCCGCGGCCGCCACCGGAGGACCCGCCGAGTGGGCCGGCGACGACAAGCCCGCGTCCATGCCGTCGGCGACGTTCGCCGACCTGGCCGCCGTACGCCGCAGCCGCCCGATCGTGGTCCTGGACGTGCGCCGTGAGATCGAGTGGCGCGGGTCGCACCTCCCGGGGGCGATCCACATCCCGCTGCACGAGCTGCCCGCGCGGCTGGGCGAGGTGCCGGACGGCGAGGTGTGGACGCACTGCGCGAGCGGCTACCGCGCGTCCATCGCCGCCTCGATCCTGGCCGCCGCCGGGCGTGACGTGGTGGCCGTGCACGACGCGTACGACGGCCGGGCCGCGGCCGCGTAGAACACCGCGTAGTTCGGGCAGCCCAGCTCAGGCAGCCAGCTCAGGCAGCCCAGCTCAGGCAGCCCAGCTCAGGCAGCGCAGCTCAGGCAGCGCGGATCAGCCGAGCGCGAGCACCGCGATCACGGTGCGGGCGGCCTGCCCGCCCTCCTCCTCGGCGATCTCCAGGGCGGTCGCGACGTCGAGGTCGTCCAGCAGGGCGCGCACCACCGCCCGCTCGCCCGTGCCGGAGGCCGCGGGCCGCCCGGCCGCGGTGCGGGAGGCAGCACGGTGGAGACGCTCCAGCCGGGCCTCGGCCTTCTCCAGGTCGCCGGGGCGGTAGTCCCAGTCGTCCGCCCACGGGTGGCCGAGGAGCAGCAGGCGTACGGCGCCGGCCGGATGGTGCCGCAGGAGATCGGCGGTGAAGACGAGGTTGCCCGCCGACTTGGCCATCTTGGCGCCGTCCCCCCGCCCCCCCCCCACGTGCAGCCAGGAGCGGGCGAACGGCCGCACACCGGTCACCGCCTCGGCCATCGCGGCCTCGTAGGCGTGGTGGGGGAAGCGCAGGTCGGCGCCGCCCGCGTGCAGGTCGAGGGCGGGGCCGTACGTCGTCAGCGCCATGGCCGCGCACTCGGCGTGCCAGCCGGGCCGCCCGTCGCCCCACTCGCTCGGCCAGCCCGGCTCGCCCTTCGCCGACGGCCGCCAGACCGCGACGTCCGCCGGGTCGTCGCCGTCCGCCGGGTCGTCGCCGAACTCCGCCAGGAGGCGGGCCGCCTCCTCGGGACCGAGCCCGGCCCGCTCACGCACGCCCGCGCCGCGGAAGTACACCGCGCCGTCCCTCTCGTACGCGTGGCCCAGCTCCAGCAGGGCACGGGCGAGCGCCACCACCTGCGGCACATAGGTGTGCGCCCGCGGCTCGTACGTCACCGGGTGCACGCGCAACGCGGCCATGTCCCGGTCGAAGTAGAACTGCTGCACGGCGGCGAAGCTGTCGTAGGGGCGGCCGGCCAGGCGCGCCGCCGAGGTCAGCACGTCGTCCACGTCGGTGACGTTGCGGCAGACCTCGACGGGCACGCCCACGTGCCGCAGCACCCGCACCGCCACGTCGGCCCACACGAACGTCCGCGCGTGACCGAGATGGGTCGTGTCGTAGGGCGTGATCCCGCACACGTACATCCGGGCGCGGCCCACCACGGGCAGCGGCCGCCCGCCGATCGTCAGCATGAAACCCCCTTCATCCCGGGCGGAGGAACTCCCGCAGCCGATCCAGTGGCCACGTGTTGATTACCCGGTCGGGGGTGAGCCAGCCGCGCTGCGCGGTGCCGACGCCGTATCGCATCACGTCGAGGTGCGGCACGGCGTGCGCGTCGCTGTCGATCGAGAACAGCACGCCCATGTCGGCGGCCCGCCGGACGAGGTCGGAGGGCAGGTCGAGCCGGTCGGGGAAGGAGTCGATCTCCAGCGCCGTCCCGGTGCGCACGCAGGCGTCGAACACCCTGGTCCAGTCGGCGTCCACCGGCTCGCGCCTGCCGATGATCCGCGCCGTCGGATGGCCGATGATCTTCACGTACGGGTTCTCGCAGGCCCGGATCAGCCGCCGGGTCATCTCCTCGGGCGGCTGGGTGAAGTGCGAGTGCACCGAGGCCACGCACAGGTCGAACCCGGCCAGGAACTCCGGCGGCCAGTCGACCTCGCCCTCCGGGCCGATGTTGAGCTCGCACCCGTGCAGCAGCGTCATGTCGTGGCGGGCGGCGCCGAGGCGCCGGAGCCGCTCGCGCTGGGCCAGCGCCTTCTCGTCGGTCATCCGCTGCATGAACAGGTTGGGCGCGTGGTCGGTCACCGCATAGTAGGCGTAGCCGCGCGCCGCGGCCGCCTCGATCATCTCCTCCAGCGGCGCGAGCCCGTCGGTCAGGTCGGTGTGGGTGTGCAGGTCGCCGCGGATGTCGGCCAGGGTCACCATCTTCGGCAGCTGCCCTGCGAGCGCGGCCTCGATCTCCCCGGTGTCCTCGCGCAGCGTCGGCTCGATCCACGGCAGGCCGAGCATGCCGTACACCTCCGCCTCGTCGGCCGAGGTGATCTTCTCGCCGGTCGCCACGTCGAACACGCCGTACTCCGACAGCTTCAGCTTGCGGTGCACGGCGATCTCCCGGGTGCGGATGTTGTGCGCCTTCGAGCCGGTGAAATACTGCAGCGCGGCGCCCCAGGAGTCCCTCGGCACCACCCGCAGGTCGACCTGCAGCCCCGCGGTCGTGCGGACCGAGCTCTTCGTGTCGCCGTGGGCGATCACCTCGGTGACGTACGGCAGCGTGGTGAAGGCCGCCATCAGGGCGGCCGGGTCCTTCGCCGTGGCCAGCACGTCGACGTCGCCGATCGTGTCCTTCATCCGCCGCAGCGACCCGGCGTACGCGCACCGCTCGCAGCCCGGCACGGCCGACAGCGCGGGCACGATCTCCTCGGCGACCGCCATCGCGGTGCCGATGTGCACCCGGCTGCCGGTCTTGCGCATCACCTCGATGCCGTGCAGCAGGTTCTCCTCGGTCTTCGGCCCGAAGCCGTGCAACCCGCGCAGGTCACCGGCGCGGATGGCGTCCTCCAGCTTCTCGATCGAGTCGATCCCCCGCTCCTGATAGAGCAGCATGGCCTTCTTCGGCCCGAGCGTGGGGATCGTGGTCAGCATGCGCACCCCGGCGGGGATCTTCGTCCGCAGCTCCTCTAGCCGGTGGATCGACCCGGTCCGCAGGTATTCCTCGATCTTGGCGGCGATCGACTCACCGACGTTCGGGATCGCCCGCAGCTCGGCCGCGTCCATGCCGTCGATGTCGCGGCCGTAGCCGCCGACCGAGCGGGCCGCCTTCTCGTAGACCCGCACCTTGAAGGCGTCGCCCCCGGTGATCGCGATCAGGTCGGCGTACTCCTGCAGCAGCCCGGCGACCTCCTCGTTGCAGCGTCTCATCACAGGCACCCCCAGGCCAGGCTGCGACGTGTCCCGGGGCCCCTTCCAGGTGCGGAGGTCCCCACCGGCTGTGACCGAAGACCCAGGGACCGGAGACCCAGGGACCGGAGACCCAGGGACCGAAGGCCCGCGTGACCCAAGATCCGCCTGACCTTGTCCGGTTCGGCCGGAAGGCGACCATAATGGCGACCATGACGGAATCGGCGGCGAAGCCCGTGCGGCTGCCGGGCCGGTTGCTCGTCGCCGCGTTCGGGCTGACCGCCCTGCTGCTGATCTCTCCGGCCGCGGTCGCCGCGTCGGTGGTGCCGGCGTGGCCCGCCTGGACCCTGGTGGCCGCCGCGGGGCTGTCGTTCGCGGGAGCCGTGCTGACCACCCGCCTGGACCGCCCGGACGTACGGCCGGTGACGGCGGCGTTCGTCGGGCTGCTCGCGGCGGTCGTGGTGGCGGCGGCCCTGGCCTACCGGGAGGACGGCTGGCAGACGCTGTTCTCGCTGCTCGCCGTGGCCGTGGCGCTCGTGCTCCCGGTCAGGGCGGCGCCCGCGCTCGTCGCCGTCACGGCCGTGCTGGCCGCGGTCGTCCCGGTGCACAGCTCGGTCGGCGAGGCGCTGTGGGGCGCCGGGCTGACCACCTTCCTCGCCGGGATCACGACGTACGGCTTCCGCCGGATGGGCGAGGTGATCGCGGAGCTCGCCCGGACCCGGGAGGCGCTCGCCGTCGCCGCCGTCTCGGCCGAGCGCCTGCGCTTCTCCCGTGACCTGCACGACCTGCTCGGCCACACGCTCTCGATGGTCGTCGTCAAGGCCGAGGCCGTACGCCGGCTGGCCCCGCGCGACACCGAGGCGGCCGTGCGGCACGCCGCGGACATCGAGACCATCGGGCGGCAGGCGCTGACCGAGGTGCGCGAGGCGGTCACGGGCTATCGGGACGCGAGCCTCGCCTTCGAACTCGACAGCGCCAGGGCGGCCCTGGAGGCGGCCGGCATCGAGTGCGTGGTGAAGGAGTCGGGGCCCGCGCTGTCATGGGAGACCGACATGCTGCTGAGCTGGGTCGTCCGTGAGGGGATCACGAACGTCGTGCGGCACTCCGGCGCCCGGCGCTGCGTCATCACGCTGCGCCGCGACCGCGACCCGGTGCTGGTCGAGATCAGCGACGACGGCCCCGACGACGACAGTGACGACGGCATGGGCGGGAAGGACGGCAGCGGCCTGCGCGGGCTGCGCGAGCGCCTGGCCGTCGCGGGCGGGCGGCTGACCACGGCCCGCACGCCGCGCGGCTTCGTCCTCACCGCCGAGATCCCGCACGCGGGCGTGGACGACGACGATCGGAAGGACGGCCTGTGACCCGGGTGCTGATCGCCGAGGACCAGACGATGATGCGCGACGCGCTCACCGTGCTGCTCGACCTGGAGGACGACTTCGAGGTCGTCGCGCAGGTCTCCACGGCGGGCGAGGTCGTGCCGGCCGCGCTGCGGGTCGAGCCCGACGTGGCACTGCTCGACATCGAGATGCCCGGCGGCAGTGGTCTCGACGTCGCCGCGGACCTGCGGGACGCCCTCCCGGAGTGCGTGGTGGTCATCGTCACGACGTTCGGGCGGCCCGGTTATCTGCGCCGGGCGCTCGACGCGGGCGCCCGGGGCTTCGTGGTCAAGGACCGGCCCGTCGGCGAGCTGGCCCAGGCGATCAGGCGCGTGCTGGCGGGCGAGATCGTGGTCGATCCCGCCCTGGCCACCGCCGCCCTGAGCGCCGGGCCCAACCCGCTGACGCCGCGCGAGCGCGAGGTGCTGGCCGCCGCCGCGGACGGCTCGGCCGCCGCCGACATCTCCCGCCGCCTCTACCTGTCGGAGAGCACCGTACGCAACCACCTGTCGGCGTGCATCACCAAGACCGGCACCCGCAACCGCATGGAGGCCGTACGGGTCGCCCGCCACAACGGCTGGCTGTGACCCTCGGCGACCTCTCAGCGGCCGAGGTACTCCTCGCCGAGGGCGCGCAGGCGGGCGTGCGCGGAGCCGTACACGTCCGGGCCGCCCAGGTAGGCCTTGGGCAGCTTGGCGACCATCGTGTAGTTGGTGTCGCAGACGTTGCCGACCGGGGCCTGCCCGCCCTGGCTGACGAGCTGGTAGGCGTCCAGCTCGTCGAGACCGGTGAGGGAGGAGGTCCAGGTGACGAGGTCGTGCTGGCTGATGCGGTAGGCGTCCTCCAGCGGCCGGGCCGAGCCGGTGGACATGATGTGGTGGTCGTCCTCCAGCCGGGGCCACGGCGTGCCGACGCCCTTGATCAGCTCGACGGCGACGACGGTGTTCATCGCGGCCTCGACGGCCGTGCCGCAGACCTCGCCGTGGCCCTGCCGGCAGTGTCCGTCGCCGATGGCGAACAGCGCGCCCGGCACGTTGACGCCCAGATAGACGGTGACCCCGGC
Organism: Microbispora sp. CSR-4; assembly: GCF_008033685.1. Lineage (NCBI taxonomy): Bacteria > Bacillati > Actinomycetota > Actinomycetes > Streptosporangiales > Streptosporangiaceae > Microbispora > Microbispora sp. CSR-4. The sequence goes on along the minus strand of NZ_VJVX01000042.1, from coordinate 51,061 downwards.
ACGCAGCTCGGGGGTGTCCATGTTGCCGCCGTGGGCGTCGGGGGTGATCGTCATCCGCGCCTCGGCGGCGGCCGGGGCGACGCCCACGGTCCCGTGCATCGGGTCGAGCGGCATCTCGACGGCGAAGTCGCCCCGCCGGGCGCGGTAGCGCACGGTCCGCTTCCCGGCGTCCACCTCGTACATCCACACGACCTCCTCCAGCGGCGGCTGGAGGGTGGCGGTGGTGTGCGTGCTCGTCAGCGCCCCGAAGTGCGGGAACGTCGTGGAGACCGCCCAGTCGCGGGCGGGCTCGATCGAGACGAAGTGGAGGGCCAGCGTGTCGCCGGGCTCGGCCCCCTCGACGTGGAACGGGCCGGTGACCGGGTTCAGGTAGGGGAACTCGCAGACCTGCGAGGGAAGGTCGCCGGGGCCGCGCACCCGGCCGCCGAAGCAGTCCTCGGTGTACAGCTCGAGCACCGTGCCCGGGGCGACGGACTCGACGGCCGGACGGCCGCCGAAGGTGTACGCCAGGTCGTCGGGACGGGGACGGTAGGACACGACGTTCACTCGGTGGCCTCCGGGGTGACGGCGGACAGGGTGGGGCGCCGGCCCATCATGTAGGAGCCGGCGAGGATCACGACGCCGATCGCCAGCCAGACGAATCCGAGCACCTGGGCGGCGATGCTGGCGTTGATCACGACGTAGAGCAGGATGAGGAAGCCGATCGCGGGGGCCACGAGGTGCCGCCACCAGTCACGGCTGCCGTTGCGGACGACGTAGTGGACGACGACCGAGACGTGCAGGGCGAGGAACGCGGTCATCGCGCCGAAGTTGACCAGCGAGCCGAGCAACCCGATGCCGTCGTCGCGCGTGCTCATGTACAGGCCGAGGGCCAGGGACACCGCGGCCACCAGGAACGTGGCGTTGACCGGCACCTTGTGCTTGGGGTGCACCTTGCGGAGGAACGCCGGGAGCTGGCGGTCGCGGGCCATGGCGAACAGCAGGCGGGAGGTGGCCGCCTGGGCGACCAGGGAGTTCGCGAACCCCCAGGCGACGGCGGTGGCGACGGCCGTGAGCACGCTCAGCCAGTGGCCTCCGGCGTACTCGGCGGTGTCGTAGAACGCGTTGTCGCCGCCGTGGGCGAGGAGCTCGGCGCGGTTGGGGGCGAGCAGCGCCGCCACCCAGGTCTGCGCGACGAACAGCGCGCCGGCCAGGACGAGGGCGAAGACCATCGAGCGGCCCAGGCGCCGGGTGCTCTCGCGGCTCTCCTCGGCGAGCATCGAGATGCCGTCGAACCCGAGGAACGACAGCACCGCCACGGACACGGCTCCGAACGCCAGCGGCCAGGAGAACGTGGAGGAGTCGAACAGCGGGCTGAGCGCGGCGCCGTGGCCCTTGCCCTGTGCCAGGGCGACGATCCCGACGATCAGGAAGATCGCCAGCACGATCAGCTCGGCGACCAGCATGATCTTGTTCATCCGGGCGGTCATCTCGATGCCGAGGTAGTTGACCACCGTGTTGAGCACGATGAAGGCGATCAGCCACACCCAGATCGGCACGCCGGGCACGAACGACGTCATGGCCGAGCTCGCCACGAGGTACAGCAGCGCCGGCACCAGCACGTAGTCGAGCAGGATCACCCAGCCCGCGAGGAAGCCGACCGGGGCGGCGATGCCCCGGCCCGCGTACGTGTAGACCGAGCCCGCCATCGGGAACGCCCGCGCCATCTGGGCGTACGACTGGGCGGTGAACGCCATCGCGACCATGCCGATCACGTAGGCGAGCGCCACCATCCCGCCGGACGACTGGAAGACGCTGCCGAAGATGCCGAACGGCGCGATCGGCACCATGAAGATCAAACCGTAGATGAGCAGGTCGGCGAAGCTGAGCGAGCGCTGCAGCTCTTGTTGGTAACCGAAGCGCTCGACGCTGGGCGCCGTTGGCTGTGGGGAGGACATGGATCCGCTCCTAAACGCACATGGGGGCAGAGCCGTACGATAGGGGCAATCCTTGAAAACGAAAAGGTTTCTAGTGGAAGTTTTACATGGGGTACATAAACGGCGTGACGACCTCGAAGTCCAGCCCGTCGGCCCTGGCGAGGTACACCCGCTGCCGCACCCGCCCCTCGGCCAGCGTGAGCGGGCCGCGCCCGGAGACGATCGTCGTGCCGTCGGCGACCGCCTCCACGGCGGGCACCGCCAGCGTGCCCGCGCGCCGGGCCAGGGCGGCCAGCATGAGCACACCCTCGTAGCAGCCGTGAGCATGCCCGTTCAGCAGCGGCGCCTCCGGGCCGAACATCGCCGTGTAGCGCTCGGCCAGGGCGAAGTTGGCGGCGGTCACGATGCCGCCGAAGTACCCCATCGCGGCGTAGAGCCCGCCGGTCGTGTCGCCGCCCGTGGCGAGCAGCCCGTGCTCCTCCAGCGCGCCGCACAGCCGCGCGCAGCCGAGACCGCTGGCGGCGAAGGCCCGGTTGAACGCGATCAGGTCGCTGCCGATGAGCGTGAGCAGCACGGCGTCCGGCCGCGCCGCGGCCACCTCCTCGAGCAGCCGGTCCGTCGCGGCGGTGCCGGGCGGGACGAGCCGCTCCCCCACGACCGTCGCGGACCGGGCGCGCAGGTGCCCGCGGGCCGAGGCGTGCACCAGGCGGGGCCAGACGTAGTCGTTGCCGAGCAGGAACCAGCGCCGGGCCTTCCGGTGCCCGACCAGCCAGTCGATCCCCGGGGCGACCTGCAGCGACGCCGGCTCGCCGAGATAGTAGACGCCCGGACGCCGGGCGCCGCCCTCGTACGGCGGGGTGTAGACGAACGGGGCCGCGCCGCCGAGCGCCTGCTCGACCGCGATGCGCACGTCGCTGGCGTGCGTGCCGACGACGGCCTGGACGGCGCCGGAGAGCACCAGGCTCCGCACCTCCGAGGCGACCGCGGACGGACCACGGCCCCCGTCGACGAGCACGAGCTCGACCGGCCTGCCCAGCACTCCCCCGGCGGCGTTGACCTCCCGGGCGGCCAGCACGGCACAGTTGATCGCTCCGGGCCCGAGCAGACCGAGCACACCGGAGACCGGCACCACCAGCGCGACCCGGAGCGTGTCCGCGGGCAGCAGGTGTGCCTCAAGAGAGTCGATGACGACTGTGACAGGATCGGCCACGTGCACGAGTATCCCCCCACCGAACAGGTGACCGGCCTCGGGTCGTCGCTCGCCTATCTGCTGAGCCGGGCAGAACGCAGCGTCAACCGCGGCCTGGCCGCCGTGCTCGCCACCGAGGACGTGACCGTCGAGCAGTGGCGCATCCTGCAGGCGCTCGCGGACGGGCGCGGGCACTCGATGGGCGACCTGGCAGAGGCCGCGCTGATGCCCCACCCCACGCTGACCAAGGCGGTCGACCGGCTGGTGGACCGCGCGGTCGTCTACCGGGGACACGACCCGGCCGACCGCCGCAAGGTCGCGGTCTTCCTCGCCGACCGGGGCCGCGACCTGCTCGCCCGCCTGGAGGCGGGCATCGCCGAGCACCAGCGGGGGATCATCACCGCGTACGGCCCGGCCCGCACCGACCGCCTGATGCGCGACCTGGAGTCGCTGCTGGCCTCCCTGGAGGACTGACATCGAAGTGAGGTAGGCATGAGCACTTCCGGCACGGCACGACCCGTCGACCTGTTCGGCGCGGATCTGGTGCGCGACCCGTTCGAGGGCTACTCGCGCCTGCGGGAGCAGGCCCCGATGGTACGCGGCTCCTTCCCCGGCCTGGACTCCCCCGTCTGGCTCGTCACGCGGTATGACGACGTCAAGACCGTGCTGGGCGACCGCAGGTTCGTCAACAACCCGGCCAACGTGCCGGGTGCGAACGTGCACAACATCCGCGAGCAGCTCATCGAGGCCCGGGGCATTCCCCGCGAGTACGCCCCGTACATCCTCGACAGCGTCCTCGACTCCGACGGCGACGACCACCTCCGGCTGCGCAGGCTCGTCTCGCGCGCCTTCACCGCACGCCGGGTGGCGGAGCTGCGGCCCCGGGTCCAGGAGATCACCGAGGACCTCCTCGGCAGGCTGCCCGGCCACGCCGAGGACGGCGTCGCCGACCTGATCGAGCATTTCGCCTACCCCCTGCCGATCACCGTCATCTGCGAACTGGTCGGCATCCCCGAGGAGGACCGCCCGCTGTGGCGGGAGTGGGGCAGGAGCCTGGTCTCACTCAGGCCCGGAGCGATGGCCGAGCCGCTGCGGCACATGGTGACCTACATCCGGGAGCTGATCGCCCGCCGCCGTGCCGAGCCCGCCGGAGACCTGCTGACCGGCCTGATCCGCGCCCACGACGAGGACGGCGACCGGCTCACCGACACCGAGATGGTCACCATGGTCCTCACGCTCGTCCTCGCCGGGCACGGGACCACCGCCCACCTGATCGGGAACGGCACCGCCGCCCTGCTGACCCACCCGGACCAGCTCGCCGCGCTGCGGGCCGCCCCGGAGCTGCTACCGCGCGCCGTGCACGAGCTGATGCGCTGGTGCGGGCCCGTCCAGGGCACCCGGATCCGGTACGCCGCCGAGGACGTCGAGTTCGGCGACATGACCGTGCGCCGGGGCGAGCCGGTGATGGCGGTGCTGGTGTCGGCCAACTACGACCCCCGGCGCTTCGACGACCCCGACCGGCTCGACGTCACCCGCGAGCCCGACGGGCACAAGGAGGTCCACGTCGGCTTCGGCCACGGCCTGCACTACTGCCTGGGCGCGGCGCTGGCCCGGCAGGAGGGCGAGGCGGCCTTCGGCGCCCTGCTGCGCCGTTATCCGGCGCTCGAACTGGCCGTCGCCCCGCAGGACCTCGACCGGCAGTTCCTGCCCTTCTCCTGGCGCCTCGCCCGTCTTCCCGTACGCCTGGGGGCGTGAGCGGACGTCAGGGGGACGTGCCGGGGACGGCCTGGCCGGCGATCAGCGGTTCGAGGGTGAGGCCCTCGTGCTCGCGCTGGATGGAGCGCATGCGCCACTGATCGGTGAACACGGCGAGCAGGGCCTGGTCGCGGCTGCGGATCAGCACCTCCGCGCCGCGCTGGCGCCGCAGCACCTCCGCGGACTCGGCGTCGGTGCGCAGGGCGAGGCCGTACTCCAGCCGGTCGAGCACGATCTCCGCGCCGAACTCGGTGGCCAGGCGCTGCTCCACGACCTCGAACTGCATGGGCCCGACCGCCGCGAGCACCGGGGCCTGGTCGCCGCGCAGGTCGGAGCGGAGCACCTGGATCACGCCCTCGCCGTCGAGCTGGTCGATGCCGCGGCGGAACTGCTTGGCCTTGGCGGTGCTGCGCGACCGGGCCACGGCGAAGTGCTCGGGGGCGAAGCTGGGGATGGGCGGAAACTCCACCGGCGTCCCCTCATAGAGGGTGTCGCCGGGCCGCAGCGCGGTGGCGTTCACCAGCCCGACCACGTCTCCCGGGTACGCCTCGTCGATGGTGGCGCGCTCCTGGCCGAACACCGACTGGGCGTACTTGGTGGCGAACGGACGGCCGGTGGCGGCGTGGGTAAGCACCATGCCGCGCTCGAACCGGCCGGAGCAGACCCGGACGAACGCGATCCGGTCGCGGTGGGCGGGGTCCATGTTGGCCTGCACCTTGAAGACCAGGCCGGAGAACGGCGCGTCCAGCGGCCGGTCCGCGCCCTCGACGTCCGGGCGGGGCGCCGGGGCGGGGGCGAGGTCGACGAGCACGTCCAGCAGCCGGGCCACGCCGAAGTTCGACAGCGCCGCGCCGAACAGCACCGGCGTGGACTCGTGCGCCTCGAACGCCTTCTGGTCGTGCTCGGCCCCGATGGCGGCGAGCAGGTCGGCCTCCTCCCCCGCGCGCACCCAGTCGGCCCCGAGCTCGGCGGCGGCCTGCTCGGGGGTCAGCTCGGTCTCCAGCGCCTTGGTCGCGCCGCCGGGCGTGCGGGTGTAGCGGACCGCGCGGCCCTGCAGCCGGTCGACCACGCCGTGGAAGTTCCCGGCCGCGCCGATCGGCCAGGTGACCGGCGTGGGACGCAGCCCGGTGCGCTCCTCGATCTCGTCCAGCAGCTCCAGCGGCTCCCGGCCCGGCCGGTCCCACTTGTTCACGAACGTGATGACGGGGATGCGGCGGTGGCGGCAGACCTCGAACAGCTTCATGGTCTGCGGCTCCATGCCCTTGGCCGCGTCGAGCAGCATGACCGCGCAGTCGACCGCGGCCAGCACGCGATAGGTGTCCTCGGAGAAGTCCGCGTGGCCGGGCGTGTCCACCAGGTTGAACACGTGGCCGCGATAGTCGAAGCGCAGCGCGGCCGACGTGATGGAGATGCCGCGGGCCCGCTCCATCTCCATCCAGTCGGACGTCACGCCCCGCCGCCCGGCCTTGCCGTGCACGGCTCCCGCCTGGGTGATCGCCGAGGCGTGCAGGGCCAGCGCCTCGGTCATCGTGGACTTTCCCGCATCCGGGTGGCTGATCACCGCGAACGTGCGGCGCCTGGCCGCCTCACTCGCGGCGGCGCTGGTGGCGGTGCTCATCGCCGCGTCCCCCTGTCGGCGCGGGCGCGGGTCGTCGTGATGCGGTCGTACGTGCAGGCCATCCGTGCTCCCAAACAGCATGAGGACGGTTGAGGTTACCGCACGCCGGAGGATGCGAAGGATCTAGACGGCCCGGCTCACTCGCCGGGGGACGTGAAACGGCGCAGCTCCCACGGATCGTGGGCGGAGAAGACCTCCACCTCGTCCGCGTGGTCGCGGACCAGGGCGCGCAGCCGGTCGCGGTTGCGCAGCCGCAGCTCGGCGTCGACCTGCGAGCCGGTCTGCACGAAATCGAGCAGCGGGTGCGGCTGCGGCTCGTCCGCCCGCAGCTCGCCGTGGTAGAAGTACGCGTCGCCCGCGTGCAGCAGCCACCGGCCGCCGTCGCGCACCGCCACCGCCGCGTGCCCGGCCGTGTGCCCGCCGAGCGGCACCAGCAGGAAGTCCGCCGGCAGCCCGTGCGGCAGCCGTACGCCGCCGAAGCCGAACCACTCCTCGCCCGCGCCGGTCCCGTACGTCTCCCAATGGGGCCCATGGGCCCAGTGCGCCGGCCGGTAGCGCCTGCTGGGGGCCTCGGCGAGCGCCGCAGTCAGTTCGTCCTCCAGGACGTGCACCCGGGCGCCCGGGAAGTCCGGCAGGCCGCCGGAGTGGTCGACGTCGAGGTGGGTCAGCAGGACGTGCCGCACGTCGGCGGGCGCGTATCCGAGCCGCTCGACCTGCCGCACGGCGGTCTCGGCCGGATCGAGCACCGGCTCGACCATCTCGGTCCAGTCCGCGGCGAGCGAGCCCGCCGGGTCGCGGACGTCGCCGAGCCCCAGCCCGGCCTCCACGAGCACCAGGCCGTCGCGATCGGTCTCGACCAGCAGGCAGTGCGCCACCGCGTGCGCGGACGGCATGCCGTCGTCGATGGGCTCGAGCTTCCGCATCGAGCCGCAGTTGAGGTGATGGATCTTCATTCGGAGTCCTTTCGCGCAGCGGCATCGGCGGCGTCGGCGACCATGCCCCCGACCATGCCGCCGATCCGTTGCGTGACCGAGTGGATGACGGCGGTGTCGCGGCGCACACGGGCGAGCAGGAGCGCTCCCTGCAGCGACGACAGCACCAGGTCGGCGACCGCCTCGGGGTCGTCCACGCCGTGCCCGCGCAGATAGCCGGCCAGGCCGCGCAGCCAGGAGGCGTACGTCGTGTCGCAGGCCGACCTGATGGGCTCGCTGTCGCCCGCGGCCTCCAGCGCGACCGTGGCCACCGGGCAGCCCTCCTGGAACCCCGACTCCTCCAGGTCGCGGGCGAGCAGATCGCCGATCCGGGCGACTGCCTCGGCGGGGCCGGAAGCGGCGGCCACGGCCGCGGCCATGCGCTCGCCCAGCTCACCGCCCGCGATCGCCACCGCCTCGGCGGCCAGCTGCTCCTTGCCGTCGGGGAAGTGGAAGTAGAGCGAGCCCTTGGGCGCCCGGCTCTCCGCCAGCACCTGGTTGAGGCCGGTGGCGTTGTAGCCCTGCCGCTGGAAGAGCCCGGCGGCCGTGCGCAGGACCCGCTCGCGCGTGTCGTTCCTTCGCGTCATGCCGATCAGACTAGACCGGTCTACATAGTTTCGGCAAGATCCCCGTTCAGAGCGCGTCTACGGCGCCTGGTCCTCCCCGGCGAGCTGTTCGCCGAGGCCGGTGCGGCGGTAGGGCAGGCGGCGGCCGTCCCGTTCGCCGGTTATCAGGCCGGCGTCCCTGAGCGTGGTCAGGTGGTGCGACGCGGTCGCCGGGGCCAGCCGGAGGGCGGCGGCCACCTCCCCCGTGCCGGCCGGTTCCGCCAGCAGGGCGAGCACGGCCGCGCGGGTCGGGCCGAGCAGGGCGGCCAGCGCCGCCGGCGGTTCGGCCGGCGCGGGCCGGTCCCACAGCCGGCCGTGGCCGCGCGGCGCGTACCACAGGGCGCGTCCCGACGGGGTGCCGGTCATCGTGTACACGTGCGGGCCGGTGAACCCGGTCGGCAGCAGCGTGAGCGGGTGCCCGTCCAGGCCGAACTCGCCGTCCTTGTCGTACGCCAGCCGCAGCGCCCCGCCGTCCCAGTCGAGGCGCGGGTGCAGATCCGTCAGCAGCGCCCCCGGCCCGCGCTCGGCGGCCAGCAGCCCGCGGCGGGTCACCTCGCCCTCCGCGGGCGCGCGCAGCCGCGGCCAGCTCGGCGCGATCGCCGTCGAGAAGTAGCGCCGGATCTCCCGCACCGTCACGGCCAGCGCGCCCGCGGGGTCGGTCGCGAAGCGCTCGGTTTCCGGCGGCGCGCGGTGCCCGGCCCAGGCCCGTTCCACCTCGGACACGACCCGGTCGAGCGGCGTGGCCGCCACCACCCGCAGCTCCTGCTCCAGGGTCGGGCGGGTGACGGGCGGCGCCGGGGTGAGGAAGTCCGGCACGTAACCGCTGGGGCCCGGGACCAGCGGACGGAGCGTGGTCAGTCCTCGCAGCAGCGGCTCGGCCCGGGCCCGCCAGGACGCGGGGACCAGACGCGCCGAGCGGGAGCGCAGCGCGAGGCAACTGGCCACGACCTCCGCCATCGGGCTGTGCGCGAACCTGAGCCGCAGCAGGTCGGCGGGGGCGAGCTCGATCCGGATCACCCGTCCATTCGAGCATGCTCGAACGGTTAACGGACAGCGGCCCCGCGTTCCTACGGTCGGCGCATGGAATACACCCGTTTGGGGCGGACCGGCCTGCGCGTCAGCCGGATCTGCCTCGGCACCATGAACTTCGGCTGGCAGATCGGCGAGGCCGAGAGCCACGCGATCCTCGACCGGGCGCACGACGACGGCGTCAACTTCGTCGACACCGCCAACATGTACGGCAGCGAGACCGGCGACGGCCTGAGCGAGCGGTTCATCGGCCGCTGGTTCGGCAAGACCGGCCACCGCGACCGGATCGTGCTGGCCACGAAGGTGTACGCCCCGATGACCGACTGGCCGAACGACGGCGGGCTGTCGGCCCGGCACATCATCGCCGCCTGCGAGGCGTCGCTGCGCCGCCTGGGCACCGACTGGATCGACCTTTACCAGATGCACCACGTGCAGCGGGACACGCCGTGGGAGGAGATCTGGCAGGCCATGGAGACGCTCGTCGCCCAGGGCAAGGTGCGATATGTGGGGTCGTCCAACTTCGCCGGCTGGCACCTCGCCCGCGCCCAGTCCGCGGCCGACCGGAGGAACTTCCTCGGCCTGGTCTCCGAGCAGTGCAAGTACAACCTGCTCACCCGGCACGTCGAGCTGGAGGTGCTGCCCGCGGCGATCGAGCTGGGGATCGGGATCCTGCCCTACTCGCCGCTGCACTTCGGCGCGCTGTCCGGGGCGCTGCGCAAGCAGCGCGAGGGCGCGGCCGGTCGCAGCGTCCTGCACGCCCCCGAGCGGGTCGAGCCGCACCGGGCGGCGATCGAGGAATACGAGAAGCTCTGCGCCGATATCGGTGCGGAGCCCACCACGGTCGCGCTCGCCTGGCTGCTGTCGCGGCCCGGAGTGACCGCCCCGATCATCGGGCCGCGCACCCCCGGGCAGCTCGACCTGCCGCTGACCGCGCTGCGCACCGAGCTGTCCGCAGAGACCCTGGCCTGGTTGGAGGAGCTGTTCCCCCCTGTCGGCAACGGCGGCCCCGGCCCCGAGGCCTGGGCCTGGTGATCCCGCGCCCATGAGCCTCACCCAGTCGCGCACGCGGGGCGGTACGCGGGGCCGTACGCGGAGGCGGATGCGAGGCCGTACGCAGGGCCGTACGCGGAGGCGGATGCGGGGGCGGCGGCCGGGTCCGTCGGCACACTTCAGGATGGAAACGCCCCCGCCCGGCGCTCGTCCGGCCTTTTCTGCCTTTTCTGCCTTTTCTGCCTTTTCTGCCTTTTCTGCCTTACGAGCCTTTCGGGCCGGTCCATGCCCTGCTCGATTTCCTGCCTGCCGCCTTATGTCCCGTACGTGCTTATGCGAATGTCCCGCAGGCGCGCTTTGCGGCTTTTATGACCCGCCTGAAGCTCCAACTTAGCCCCTCGGCGAGTTGCCACTCACGGAAAAGAGGTGAGAGAATTAATACAAGTTTTCGAATGACTTGAGGAGGGCGAGATGGATCTGTTCAATCCAGACCCTGATCGCCATCGTCGTGCGAATAGTTTCGACGACGGCTGGTGGGATCGGTTGACCGCCAATTCCCCGCTGTGGTCGTCCGACGGTTCATCCGCCCACGAGCCCTTCCCCATCATCGGCTTCGAGCCCCCGCAGCGTGCGAGCCGTGCCGAGGACGAGGGCGACACTGGCGCTGATGGCGACGCCGATAGCAGCACCAGCGATGACGCCCCCGGTGCCGGTCAGGGCAAGGGCCGGTCGTCGTGGGTGGTGGTGGGGTCTGTTCGTGAGGTGGCCCAAGAGCTGGCGCTGACGCCGCTTCCCGACGACGTGGATACCTGCCTGGCCGAGGCGGAGGAGTTGCTGTTCGCCCGTGACCGAATCACGAGTGCGCTGGCCGATCGGGTGGGGCGGGGGCATCGTGCGGGGCAGGCCAGGCAGCATGGGCATGCCTCCACCCGCTGCTGGCTGCGCACCAGGGGGGGGATGACGGGGGGCGGTGCGGGCCGCCTGCTCACGTTGGGGGCGGAACTGCCGCGCCTCCCCAAGGTGCGGGAGAAGTTCGCTGCGGGTGAGCTGGCGGCCGGGGTGGTGGAGGCCATCTGCGCCGCTGTCGCCGGACTAACCGACGAGCAGGCCGGCCTGGCGGAGCCGATCCTGGTGGACCTGGCCAGCAAGGCCGGGGCGGCGGAGGTCGCCAAGGCCGGCCGCCACCTGCGGGCGGTGCTCGACCCCGATGGGGAAGAACGCGATGAGCGGGCCGATTACGGGAGGCGGTTCCTGCGGGTCCGCCCGGGCAAGGGCGGCGGCGTGGAAGGAGAGTTCTACCTGCCGCGTGAGGCCGGCGCCCGGTTGATGGCCTTGTTGCAGGCGTACGCCAAGCTGAGGGCACAGGGGGATGACCGCCCGCTGACGGTACGTCAGGCCGACGCGCTGATCGCCCTGCTGGAGCAGAAGATCACCGCCGAGCTCCTCGTCGTGGTCAGCGCCGAATCCCTCCCCACCGACCCCGACAACACCGACACCAGCGACTCTGCCCCCGACGACGACGCCGACCCCGCCGCCGACCTTGCTGACGGCGAGGCCGACGACACCGTCTCCGACCCGATGAGCGGCCCCGGTCACGCGAGCGGCGCAGACGACCCCGACGACTACGACGCTGCCCAGGCCGACGACACCGGCGGCTACGCCCCCAATGAGACCGGAAGCACCGAGGACCCGAGCCAGGGTGACGACACCGTCTCGGGCGAAATGGGCGACCACGATGATGCGGGCGGCACCGACGCCCCCGATGGCTCAGACGAGTTCGACACTGCCGAGGCCGCCCCCGCCACCGCCCCCGCCACCGCCCCTGCCGCCGACTCCGCCATCGACCCTGCCCCTGGCTCCACCGATGCCACGACCGGACTTCGCGACATGGAGTCTCGCGACTATGGAGTCGGTGAGCGCGAGGCCGGTGAGCGGCGGCCCGGTGAGTGCGAGGCCCGTGACCGGCGGCCCAGCGAGCGCGAGCTGCGCGACACCGCGAGCACTGCCTCTGCCGACTGCGACATAGCACCCTCGGAGGCGGCGCAGCCAGACCCTCCTCCCGAGGACGCCTCCACACGTCACACCCACGCCGGGCCCCGGCCTGCGGGGGACTGCCGGCATGGCCAGGGCACGTGCCCGTGCGACGGCCAGGCGCGCTGCTCGCGTGCGACGCAGGCACCGGGGGCACCGGGGGCACCGGGGCCATCGGGAACGGCGCCCGGCGGGCCGGGACCGGAGCCGGAGACACCACCCGGGAGGGCATCGGGAACAGCACCGGGAGCCGGGCGAGGAACACCGGAGACCGCGCAAGGAGCGACGCAAGGCGCGTCACCGGGAGCAGCGCCGGGGGCGTCGGTGGGGATGGCGCCGGGGTTGTTGCCGGCGACCGGGCAGGTGCTGCCCGTCTCCAGCGTGCACCGCCTCGCCCGCACTTCCACTCTGGTGCGGATCGTCATGAACGCCGAGGGACAGGTCCTCGACATGGGCCGCAAAGTCCGCCTCGCCACCCCCGCCCAACGACGGGCCGTGTACGCCCGGTATGCCACCTGCTGGATCGACGGCTGCCCGCTCCCGGCGACCATGTGCCAGATCGACCACGCCGACAACTGGAGCAGCGGAGGGCTGACGGACCTGAAGCTGCTGGGCCCGGCCTGCCAGTTCCACAACCGCGACCGCTACCAGCACCCCGAGCGCTACACCCGCCGCAACGTAGGCACTGACCGCTGGGCCTTCACCTACCACCGCCTGGGAACAGCCCGGCGACTACGGGAATGAGGCGGGGGAGTGAGGAGGGGCGACGCACGGGGGGGCACCGACCGCTGGGCCTTCACCTACCACCGGATCGGGATCAGGCGGCGGTGCTACGAGAGCGACTGAGCCGCGCCGACCACGAAGGACTCCAGCCGGTGCAGCAGCGCGGCCATCTCGCTCTCGGGCAGGCGGGTGGTGTCGGCGTTCAGCTCCACCCCGAGCGTGCCCTTCCAGCGCATCAGGGCCACGCAGAAGTCGCAGCTGCGCTTGTCGGTGCCGGGGACACTCCAGCTCGGACTCCCCGTCCGCGCCGCCGCCGACACACGGGTCCTCGCCGGGGCGCAGGTCGTTGAAACAGCACGACGGGAACATGGGGACCCCCCGGTCGGCGCTCATCCGGTCGATCATCGCGTTCAGGGCCAGCGAGTCGAAACGGGCCCGCCGGTAGGACGCGAGAACCGCCGGATAGGCGCTCACGAGGGTCTCGGGAAGGCTCTCGCAGGGCCCGAGGGTGAACAACCCCAACTGGTTGAGGCTGGTGACCAGGTCCCGGCTCCGGTCGTTGAAGCGGTTGTGCACGATCGGGGTGATCGCGCGCACCTCGTGGCCGGTCAGCTCGCGCAGCAGCACGGCGACCGCCACGAGCAGGACGGTGGCGGTGCTGACGCCGGCGCGGCGGGCCAGCACCTGGCCGGCGCGGTTGAGCCGGGGCGACGACAGCACGGCCCGCGCGTATCGCGGCGTCGCGCCCGCTCCGGCCGCTTCCGGGAACATGGCGGACGGCACGGTGTGCGGAGCAGCGTCTCCCACTGCGCGATCGCCCGGTCCGAACGGGCCGAGGCCATCGACTCGTCCCGCACGAGGTCGAGCAACTGCGACGGCGGCGGCCCCGCGATCGCGCCGCGGAGCAGCAGCATCCGCAGGTCGCGAACCACGACGTCGGCCGCGTGCCAGTCCGCGACGACGTGGTTGAGCACCAGCGCCACATGTGTGGCGGCGCCGTCGCAGACGACGAGACCGGCGCGCAGCGGCTGCTCGCCGTCGCCGAACGAGCGGCCGGCCAGGCGGGCGACGAGGTCCGCCGCCGCGCCGTCCGCGGCGTCGCGTGCCACCTCGACCGTCTCGATCGGCAGGGTCCCGGCCGCCGCCACCTCCTGGTACGGCCCCTCCGCGCCGAGCCGTACGAGCGATCGCAGGGCGTCGTGCCGGCCCATCACCTGCGCCAGGGCGGCCGCCACGGCCCGGGGACTGCGCGGGCCGCCCGCGCCCGGGACGGCGAGGAGCCGGGGCACGTTGAAATAATGCGCGCTGTCCGGCCCGACCTTCTGGATGGCCTCCCAGATGTCCCGCTGCCCCCATGCGAGCTCCGCCGTTCCGGAACGATCGGCGGCGAAGTCCACAGAAAGCCGCATGGCTCTCCTTTATCGAACGCGGGCGGGTGGATCCGGAAACGCTCCAACGAAGGCTAGGTTTGCGCTCCGCGCCGGTCAAGATTCGGCTTTGACCATTCGGGAAACGCTCTCACGTCACCTCCGGGATATGGGCCCGCCGAAAACAGGGCAAGAACTGCGCGTGAAAATCGCCGTCATCGAAGCGGAACTGACGGGAGTGAATTTCCCTCGTGGAACTTCGGCGCCCCTATCCTTTAGCGCGGGGCGGCCGGCTGCGGGCGTTCACCGGTCCGTCCCGAGGACCAGGCCGCTGGTGGGCACGCCGGTGCCGGCGGTCACGATCACGTTGCGCACGCCTTCGGGCTGGTTGACGCTGGTGCCCCGCACCAGCCGCACCGCCTCGGCGATGCCGTTCATGCCGTGCAGGTACGCCTCGCCGAGCTGGCCGCCGTGGGTGTTGAACGGCAGCCGCCCGCCGAGCTCCAGGTTGCCCTCGGCCACGAAGTCCTTGGCCTCGCCGGGGGCGCAGAAACCCAGCTCCTCCAGTTGCGGCAGCACCAGCGGCGTGAAGTGGTCGTACAGGATCGCCGCGTCCATGTCGGCGGGGCCGAGGCCGCTCTGCGCGTACAACTGCCGCCCGACCAGCCCCATCTCGGGGATGCCGGTGATGCGGGGACGGTAGTAGCTCGTCATCATGTGCTGGTCGTCGCCGGAGCCCTGGGCCGCGCCGAGGATGACGGCGGGCGGGTGCCGCAGGTCGCGCGCCCGCTCGGCCGAGACCACGACCAGCGCCTGCCCGCCGTCGGTCTCCTGGCAGCAGTCGAGCAGGTGCAGCGGCTCGGCGATCCAGCGCGACGCCTGGTGGTCTTCGAGCGTGATGGGCCGCCGGTAGAACCAGGCCGCCGGATTGGTCGCGGCGTGCGTCCTGTCGACCACGGCCACCCGGCCGAAGTCCTCGCTGGTCGCGCCGTACTCGTGCATGTAGCGGCGGGCGAACATGGCCACCCACTGGGCGGGCGTCGACAGGCCGAACGGGGTGAGCCACGCGTACGCCGCGCCCTCGGCCCCCGTGTCGGCCGGGTCGCCCGCCTGGCCGAGGCCGTAGCGCAACCCGGAGCGCTCGTTGAAGGCCCGGTAGCAGACCACGACGCCGGCGACGCCGGACGCGACGGCCAGCGCCGCCTGCTGGACGGTGCCGCAGGCCGCGCCTCCGCCGTGCGGGATGCGCGAGAAGAACGTCAGGTCGCCCATGCCGGTGGCACGGGCGACGTGGATCTCGGCGTTGGTGTCGGCGGTGAACGTCACCATCCCGTCCACGTCGGACGGCTTCAGGCCGGCGTCGGCGAGAGCCGCGAGCACGGCCTCGCAGGCGAGCCGGAGCTCGCTGCGGCCGGAGTCCTTGGAGAACTCGGTGGCCCCGATGCCGGCGATCGCCGCCGCGCCCGAAAAGCCGCTCATGTCACGTCCTTCGCGGGAAGCCGTACGGCGACGGTGCCGGTGACGTGGGCGCCCAGGCCGTTCTCGCCGCGTACGGCGATCTCGACCCGGTGGTCGTCGTCGTGCTTGGCGGTGACCGTGCCGGTCAGCGTCATCGTGTCGCCCGGGTAGTTGGGCACGCCGAGCCGGATCTTGATGGCCTTGACGACGGCGGCCGGGCCCGCCCATTCCGTGACGTACCGGTCGACCAGGCCGTTGGTGGTGAGGATGTTCATGAAGATGTCCTTCGACCCGCGCTCGGCCGCGAGGCCGGGGTCGTGATGGACGTCCTGGTAGTCGCGACTGGCGATCGCGGTCGCCACGATGAGCGTGCGGGTCAGCGGGATCGGCAGCGCGGGCAGCTCCTCCCCCACCGCCACCTCCTCGTACGTCCGCCCGTTCATGACACGACCCCGAGCTGCGGGCGGAACACGGGAAGCGACAGGCCGGGATCGGCGTCCAGCCAGTCGAGGACGACGGGCATGCCGATCTCGACCTCCCCCGGCTCCACGCCGACGAGGTCGGTGACGAGCCGCGTGCCCTCCTCCAGCTCCACGAGCGCGACGATCAGCGGATAGCCGAACGCCGGGTGGCGGGGGTGATGGTTGACCACGAAGCTGTAGACCTGCCCGCGGCCCGACGCCTCGGCGGTGTCCCACTCGAACGAGCCGCAGTGCGGGCAGCAGGGGCCGGGCGGATGGCGCAGCGTCCCGCACCCGGCGCAGCGCTGGATCACCAGCCGGTGCTCGCGCGCCGCCTCGAACCAGAACGCGTTGTCGCGGTTGATCACCGGCCGCGGCCGCGACGCCTTCGGGGCCCGCTCGCCAGGGGAGGACGCCTTCGGCCGGAACCACAGCAGGCGCCAGCGCTGGACGGCGACGACCTCGCCGTGCTGGTCGGTGTAGGTGCGGACCGTCGTCACGAACCGGCCGGCGCCCAGCGCGGTGCTCTTCTCCGGGGAGATCGACTCCACCACCTCGCGGACGCTCACCCGGTCGCCGACCACCAGCTCGCGGTGGAACTCGAACTCCGAGTCGGTGGCCACCACCGAGGTGTAGCCGTCCTTCTCCAGCAGCGCGTACAGCTCCTCGGCCCCCGGCGCTCCGCCGGCGCCTCCCCCATCGGGAGCCCGGGCGTACCCGCGCATCGTCCACGCCTGGGTCATCGACGCGGGCGCGACGATCCCGGTGCGGCCGGTCGCGCGGGCGGCGTCCTCGTCGAGGTAGATCGGGTTGCGGTCGCCCATCGCCTCGGCCCAGTGCCGGATCATGGGCGCGTTCACCGGGTCGGGCCCCTCCTGCGGGGGAAGGATCTCCCGTCCGGCGAAGTCCTCGTAGGCGGTCATCGGTCCTCCACACCGGTCTGCACGCCGGTCTGCACGCTGTCCAGACGTTAGTCAGCGGGACCCGCCGGCGATCCGGCGAATCCCGCTGACCGGGAGCGGAGTGAGACCGAGTGAAGCGGAATGAGGCCGAGTGAGGGCCGGGTCAGGCGGGACCGAGCCGCAGGCTCTTGAACTCGGTCGCCTGGGCGGCGATCGCCTTCTCCGTGGGCAGGCGTTCCATCGACGACGCCCCGAAGAAACCCGCGATCCCGTTCGTGTGATCGAGCACGAACTGGGCGTCCTGCGGCTCGGCGATGGGGCCGCCGTGGCACAGCACGATGACGTCGGGGTTGACCGCGACGGCGGCGTCGCGCATCTCCTGCACCGCGGCGGCGGCCTCGTCGAGGGTGAGGGCGGTCTCCGCGCCGATGCTGCCGCTCGTGGTCAGCCCGACGTGGGGCACGAGAACATCGGCTCCGGCCTCGGTCATCGCCGCCGCCTGCTCCGCGTCGAAGACGTAGGGGGCGGTGAGCAGGTCACGCCGCCGCGCCTCCCTGATCATCTCCACCTCCAGCCGGTATCCCATCCCGGTCTCTTCGAGGTTCTGCCGGAACTTGCCGTCGTACAGCCCCACGGTGGGGAAGTTCTGCACGCCGGCGAAGCCCATCGCCTTGAGCTGGTCGAGGAACGGGCCCATGAGCCGGAACGGGTCGGTGCCGCATACCCCGGCCAGCACGGGGGTGTCGCGGACGACCGGCAGGACCTCCCTCGCCATGTCGACGACGATCGCGTTGGCGTCGCCGTACGGCAGCAGCCCGGCGAGCGACCCGCGACCGGCCATGCGATAGCGGCCCGAGTTGTAGATGATGAGCAGGTCGGCCCCGCCCGCCTCGGCGGCCTTGGCCGACAGGCCGGTGCCCGCGCCCGCGCCGATGATGGGCCGGCCGGCCCGTACGGTGGCGCGCAGACGTTCGAGAGCTGTCTCGCGGTTCATCTCAGTCTCCAGTTCAGCGTGCGGAGTCGGACGCACGGATGAGGCGGTGCAGCGCTTCCGCCGCGGCCCGGCCGAATCCCGGGTCGTTGATGGCGGCGTCCACGTCGTGGACGGGGACGCCGGTGTCCTTCAGGGCGTCCCGCAGCGCGGTGAAGCAGGCGGCGTCGGCGTCGGGGTCGGCGAAGGGCCCGCCTTCGACGTCGATCCCCGAGACGCCCTTCAGCGGCAGGAAGACCTCCACCGGCCCGGTGGCGCGGCCGAGCTTGCCGCCGATCCTGGCGCCCAGCTCGGCCATCTCCTCGCGGGTCGTCCGCATGAGGGTGACCGTGGGGTTGTGCACCAGGAACTTCCGGTCCGCGAACTTCTCCGGCACCGTGTCCCGGGGCCCGAAGTTGACCATGTCGAGCGCGCCGACGCTGACCACCTGCGGGATGCCGGCCCGCCCTGCCGCCTCCAGCCGGTCCGGTCCCGCGGTGAGGACGCCGCCGACGAGATCGTCGGCCAGCTCGGTGGTGGTCAGGTCGAGCACGCCGTCGAGCATGCCGGAGGCGGCGAGGGCCTCCATCGCCCGCCCGCCGGACCCCGTGGCGTGGAAGACCAGCACCTCGTATCCGAGGGCGGTCAGGTGGTCGCGGGCCTCGTCGACGGCGGGCGTGGTGAGCCCGAACATCGTCGCGCCGATCAGCTTCCGGTCGTCGCCGGTCCCCGTCTCGCCACGGACCCGGGCGTACCGCTGGGCCATCCCGGCCATGGCGGCGGCGGCATTGCCGAGCACCGCCCGCGAGAGCCGGTTGATGCCGGAGATGTCCACGACGGAGTACATGAGCGTGACGTCCACGTCTCCGACGTACGGGCGGACGTCGCCCGAGGCCATGGTCGAGACCAGCAGCTTGGGCACACCGACGGGCAGGGTCTGCAGCGCCCGGGCCGCGACCGACGAGCCACCGGAGCCGCCGATCGCGAGCAGGCCGTCGAGGCGGCCCTCGTCGTACAGCCGGCGGACGACCACGGCGGCGCCGGTCGCCATCGTGTCCATCGCGGCGCCGCGGTCGCGGCCGGCGCGGAGCCCGTCGAGGTCGGCGCCCGCCGCCCGGGCCACCTCGTCCGCGCCGACGTCGGCGTGCTCCGCCCCGGCGGCGAAGGTGCCCACGTTCACCAGGAGCACGTCGCAGCCCGCCTCTCGCAGCCGGTCACGGACCCAGAGGTACTCCTCGGTCTTGGTGTCCAGCGTTCCCAGCAGCACTACCGTCGCCACCGCGGCCTCCTGTCGTCGTCGACCTGCCCGTACGGTCGAGAATGTCCGGCAGCGGCCGAACCGGCCAGGCCAATCACGCAGAATTGGTCCACGCGTACAGGGGGGACGGTGAGATGGCACGCGCGGAACACGTCGACAGTGCCGCGTTGGCCCGCCTGCTCGGGGGCTGGCGGGCGGACGACATGCCGCTGCCGCACGCCCTCGCGGACGCGCTCGACGAACTGGTCGCCGGCAACGTGCTGGTCGAGGGGGCCGCGCTGCCGCCGCAGCGCGCGCTGGCCGCCGCGCTGGGGGTCTCCCGCGGGACCGTCGCCGAGGCGTACGCGGAGCTGGCCGCGCGGGGGCGGCTCACGTCACGGCAGGGATCCGGGTCGCGGGTCCGGCGCGACCGCAGCGCGGGCGGCGGCGACCACGTCGTCGACGGACGGCTGGCGTCCTTCGGCAGCACCCGCCGCCTGGCCGAGCTCGACCTGTCCAGCGGCGCCCTGCCCGCCCTGTCGCTGGTGCGGGAGGCCGTGTCAGCGGTCGACCTATGCGAACTCGACGTCTATCTCGCCGACGACGGCTACTACGCGGCGGGGCTGCCGCGTCTGCGCGCGGTCGTCGCCGAGCAGTATCGCGCGCAGGGGCTGCCGACGGAGGCGGATCAGATCCTCGTCACCTCCGGCTCCCAGCAGGCCGTCTGGTTGTGCGCGTCGTCCCTGGTGACGCCGGGAGACGAGGTCCTGGTCGAGGAGCCGGGCTACCGCGGCGCCATCGAGGCGTTCCGTACGGCGGGGGCGCGGCTGACGGCGGTGCCCGTGCGGGCGGACGGCCTCGACCTGGATCACCTCGACCGGGTGGCGCGCCGGGCCGCTCTGCTCTACTGCCAGCCCGCCGCGCACAACCCCACGGGGATCAGCCTGCCCGCGGCGGCCAGGGAGCGGCTCAGCGAGATCGTCGGCAGGCACGGCCTGCTCACGATCGAGGACCGTTCCTGCGCCGACCTCGTCCTCGACGACCGCGGGGTGCGCCCGCCGCTGCCCGATCCGCCCGGCCCCGGCCTGGTGATCCGGATCGGCACCGCGTCCAAGCTGCTGTGGGGCGGGCTGCGGGTCGGGTGGATACGCGCGGAACGCCCGATGATCAAGCGGTTGACGCAGGCCAAGGCGGCGCTGGACCTGGCCGCTCCGGTGCTCGACCAGATGGTGACCGCCGAGCTGCTGACGCAGGCGGACCGGGCCCGGCGGGAGCGCACGCGGCGCCTGCGGGCCCATCTCGCCGACGCCGTGGCGGTCCTGGCCGAACGCCGCCCGGCGTGGCGGTGGACGCCGCCGAGCGGCGGCACGGCGCTGTGGATCGACACCGGGACCGACGCCGTCGCTCTGGCCGAGCGCGCTCGCAGGAGAGGCGTGCTGGTCACCGCAGGCCCGGCCTTCTCCCCCGCGAACGCGCAGCGCTCCCGGATCCGGCTGCCGTTCTGGCGGCCCGTGGACCAGTTCGCGCACGCGGTCGACCTGCTCGAATGAGCGACGGCGCCGGTCACAGTGTCATCTCATCCGGGTCATCTCACCCGGTCACCTCAGTGCCGGGTCACCTCAGCGCTGATCGCGGGCCTCGGCGGCGAGCAGGCGGCGCCGGTGGTCGGCGAACACCTCGTCATTGGACGAGACGGCGGCACCGGGCACGGTCGGGGAGACGAACGTCGGCACCACGACGCCCCGGCCGGCCAGCACGGCGGCCGTACGGGTCACGATCTCGTGGCTGACCACGCTGGCCACCACCGTCGAGGCGCCCCCTGTCGGACGGTCCCAGCCGTCCACCTCGATGATGGCGTCCTGCACCGGCACGCCGGTGTCGATCGTGACGTCGCAGATCTCCGCGATCCGCTTGCCGCTGGAGTGCTCGGCCGGGCGTTCCAGGTTGGCCACCGAGGTGACCGCGACGGTGAACAGCCCGCGCTCGGCCGCGTACATGGCCGCCTCGACGGGCGCCGCGTTCCTGCCGCCGTGGCTGTAGACCACCATCACGTCGCCGGGGGCGAGCGGCTCGTGGTCCAGATACTGCTTGATGTATCCCTCGGTGCGCTCCAGCCAGAGCAGCTCGCGCACGCCGCCCGGCCCCAGCACGTTGTGCCACATCAGCCGGGGATCGGTGAGCGGGTGGATGCCCGCGAAGCTGCCATACCTGGGGAAGGCGTCCATGGTGGGGATCACCGAGTGGCCGCTGCCGAACAGGTGGATCAGGCCGCCGTTCTGGATGGCGTCCGCGCTGCGCTCGGCCACGGTCGCCAGCGCCTCCTCCTGTGTGGAGGCGAGCCGGTCAAGGATGGTCATCAGGGTTCGGGTGTAACTCACGGACGTTTCCTTTCATGGGGTCCGCAGCGCCAGCCGCACGCGGTATCGGTCTCCGCGCATGACGCTGCGTACGTGTTCGAACGGGCCGTGGGCGTCGAAGGTGAGGCGTTCGACGTAGAACGCGTGCGCGCCCGCGGCCACTCCGAGGGTCGCGGCGTCCTCGTCGAGGACGCCGCCGACCGTGAAGGTCTCGACGGCCTCGCGCGGGACCAGCCCGTACTTCTCGTTGAGGGTCTGGTAGAGCGACCGGTCGGTGAAGTCGATGTCGTCGATACCGGGGAACCGGTCGAGCGGGAGGAGCGCGGTCTGCACGCCCACCGGCCGGGTGCCGTCGGTCCTGAGCCTGCGCAGCCGCAGCATCCGGGCGTCCGGCGGCAGCTGCATCTCGGGGGGCAGGTCCTCCTCGCCCGCCGTGACGACCGACTGGCCGAGCACCCGCGAGCCCGCGCTGTGGCCGAGCTGCGCGAGCTCGGCGGTGAACGACGTCACCCACCGCGCGCCGGCGGTCAGGCTCGTGTCGCGGACGAAGGTGCCCCGGCCCTGTTCCCTGACCAGCACCCCGCGGTCGACCAGCCGGGCCACCGCCTGCCGGACCGTGACGCGGCTCACGCCGTACGCCTTGCCCAGCTCGTCCTCGGTCGGCAGGCGCTGGCCGGGCACCCATTCGCCGGCGTCGACGCGCTGCTGGAGGCTCCGTTCGACCTGCAGATAGAGAGGGACACCCGAGGTGGGGTCCAGCCCCTTCACGATCACCATTCCTCCGTTCTGGCGATGAGGAGTGCCCCCACGACGCCCGCCCGGGAGCCCAGTGCGGCGGGCCGCACCGGCACCCGGCGGCCGTCGGGGGAGGCGAACCTCGCGACGTGCCGCTGGAGCGGAGGGCCGAGGACGTCCATCGCGTCGGCCAGCCCGCCGCCGATGAGAATGATCTCGGGATCGATCGTGCTGGCGACAGCCGCGACTCCCCGGGCGAGGCGGGCGGCGTACGCGTCGAGCGCGGCGCACGCCCGCTCGTCTCCCGCGCGGGCCGCCGCCATCAGGGCGGGGCCGTCGCGCAGCGACGAGCCGGACGCGGCCCGCTCGAACGACCCGTGAACAGGGCCGTGAACAGGGCCGTGAACAGGGCCGTGAACAGGGCCGTGAACAGGGCCGTGAACAGGGCCGTTGAGAGGGCTGTCCGGCACGTCGGCGGGCAGCCAGCCCCACGAGCCGGCGCTGCCGTGGACGCCGCGCCAGATCCGGCCGTCGATCAGGAGGGCGCCGCCGATGCCGGTGCCGACGGCCAGCAGCACGGCGGACCTGGCCCCCTTGGCCGCGCCTTCGGCGGCCTCGGCGAGCAGCGTGAGGTGGCCGTCCAGGGCGAGCCGTACGGGCGCGCCGAGGCGGGCCTCCATGTCCTCCCGCAGCGGGCGGCCCTCCAGCCACGGCAGCGCGGGGACGAACACCGGCCGGTCCTCCCCGGAGGTCCCCGGCAGGCCGATCCCGACTCCGGCCGGCCGTGCGATTCCCGCGCAGAGCGTGGTCACCTGGGCGAGGAACGCGTCGTAGGAGCCGGCCACCGGGGCCGTGACCAGTTCGCCGCGTCCGTCCGGCGTCTCGGCCAGGACCCGTACGGAGGTGCCGCCGACGTCGATGCCGACGTACGTCGTCATCCCTTCACCCCCGTCCGGGAGATGCTCTGGACGAACACGCGCTGGGCGAGCAGGAACACCACGATCGTGGGCACGCTGGCGATCAGCGCCCCGGCCATGACCACGTTCTGGTACTGCACGCTCGTGCTGTAGGACAGCAGGCGGCTCAGCGCGAGGACGACGGGGAACTTGTCGTCCGACTGCAGGATCGACAGCGGCCACAGGAAGTTGTTCCAGTAGAAGACGAAGGCGAAGATCGCGAGGCTGACCAGCGCCGGGCGCAGCAGCGGCGTGACGATCTGCCAGACGATGCGCCCCTCCGAGGCGCCGTCCAGGCGGGCGGCCTCGATCAGCTCGTCGGGGACGTCCGCGATGAACTGCCGCATCAGGAAGATGCCGAAGGCGTTGGCCAGCCAGGGCAGCATCACGCCCATGTAGGAGTCGGCCAGGCCCATCGTGGAGACCAGCCAGTACAGCGGCACCAGGGTCACGATCGGCGGCAGGAACATCGTCGCGACGACCGACCAGAAGAGCAGGTCGCGGCCCCGGAAGCGATACTTCGCGAACACGAAGCCCGCCATGACGCTGGTCACCAGCACCGACAGCGTGGAGACCCCGGCGATCAGGACGCTGTTGGCGAAGGCGCTGCCGAAGGGGACGGCCTGGAAGACCTCGCCGAACGCGGAGAACGTCACGTGCGACGGGAACCAGGTCGGCGGCGCCTTCTGGAGCTCCTCCGGGCCCTTCAGCGCCGAGATCACCATCCAGTAGAGCGGGAACAGCGGCACCAGGATGACCAGCCCGAGCGCGAGCGCCGTGGCCGCGCGTGCCGTGCGCCTCATGACCGTCCCTCCGCCGCCGTACGCCTGCGCATGGCCGCGAGGACGACTCCCGTGACGGCCACCAGCACGAGCAGCAGGCTGAAGGCCATCGCGCTCGCCTGGCCCGCCATGCCGTTCTGGAACGCCGCCCGCTGGATCGCGTACGACAGGACCGTGGTGCTCTCGGCCGGCCCGCCCTGGGTGAGGATGTAGACGGGGTCGAAGACCTGGATCGCGTTGATCGCGGCGATCAGCACGATGAACGTCGTCGTACGGCGGAGCAGGGGCAGCGTGACGCTGAACGTCTGCCGCCAGAAGCCGGCGCCGTCGATGCGGGCCGCCTCGTACACGTCGTCGGGGATCTGGGTGAGCCCCGCGATGACCAGGATCGTGTAGTAGCCGGTCATCTGCCAGACGTGGAAGATCACCAGGGAGAACAGCGCGGTCCCGGGGTCGCTCAGCCAGGCGGGCGAGTCGATCCCGAGGGCGCCGAGCGCCTGCGAGATCGGGCCGTAGTCGGGCGCGTAGAGCGCACCCCAGACGATCGCGATGGCCACCGTGGGGATCACGTAGGTCGAGAACAGCGCGGCCCGCGCCACCGCCTTGCCCGCCGTCTTCGGGAAGTAGAGCAGCATCCCGAGCGCCAGGGCCAGCGGAACCGTCGTCACCAGGACGAGCACGACGTAGACCAGGGTGTTCCCGAGCGCGTTCAGGAAGTCGTCGCTGTGCAGCAGGTCGGCGTAGTTGCCCAGGCCCCGCCACGTCATCTGCGTCAGCGGCGTGTACATCGACCAGTCGTGCAGGCTGATCCAGAAGGTCAGGGCGATCGGCACGGCGACGAACAGGACGATCACCGCCATCGCCGGCGAGAGGAAGGCTATCGCCGCCCCTCGCCGGGCGTGCCCCCGAGCAACGGTCATGCCCCGGCCTTGGCCAGGATGTCGGCGACCTCACTCTGCGCCGCGGTCATCGCCTGCTGCGCGGTCTCCTTGCCGAACACGATGTTCTCGATGTGCTTCTGCACGGCCTGGCTCATGGCCTCGCCGCCCAGCACCGTCGGGAACGGCTTCGCGTTCGGCAGCTCGGCGACGTACGCCGCGATGAACGGGTCGGACAGGTCGGCCTTGTGCGCCGTGAGGTCGCTGGTCCTGCTGGGCAGGATGCCCATCGACATCAGGATGTCGCCCATCGCGGACGAGCCGCTCTTGCCGCTGTCGGGTCCGTTGAGGAACTGGAGGAACTTCCACGCCGCGTCCTGCTTGGCGGGCGAGGCCTTGCCGTTCACCATCGTCAGCCAGGAGTAGGACACCCCCGCCGAGGCCGTGCCGTCCGGACCGACCGGCACCGGCGCCACGCCGACGTCGGAGTAGCGGTCGCCCATGGCCTGCTTGAGCGCGCTCTGCCACCAGTTCGCCATGATGATCATGCCGGTCTTGCCGTTGACGAAGTTGTCGAGGTAGGGCCCGGTGGTGTTGGCGTTGGCGCTGCTCATGGACGGCTGGGTGGCGCCGCTCTTGATCAGGTCGGCGTAGAGCTGCGCGGCGGCCACGACCTTCGGGTCGTCCAGCTTGGGCGTGCTGCCGTCGAGCAGCTGCCCGCCGTTGGAGTCCACCAGCGACAGCCAGGGGTGGACGGCGCCCGAGGCCCAGCTCGTGATCACGCCGAAGCCCTGCTGCGTCACCTTGCCGCCGTCGCGCTTGGTCAGCTTGGCGGCGTCGGCCTTCAGCTCGTCCCAGGTCTTGGGCGGCGCGGGGATGCCCGCCTCGGCGAACAGCTTCTTGTTGTAGTTGAGCGCGTAGAGGTCGACCTCGTTCGGATAGCCGCGCACCTGGCCCTGCTTGGTGACGTCGTCGACCATGTTGCCCGGCCAGGCGGCCTTGACGTCCGCGGCCACGTCCGAGGGGGCGGGGGCGGCCAGGCCGTCCCGCACCAGTTCGGGCAGCCAGAGGTCGTAGATGCCCGCGATGGTGGGGCCGTTGGGGCTCGCGCCCTGCGTCCTCAGCGTGCTGAGCAGGTTCGCGAACGGGACCGCCCGGATGTCCACCGTGACATCGGGGTTCTTGGTGTGGAACGCGGCGGCCGCGGCCTTGAGCGCCGTCACCTGTTCGGGTCCCCAGTGGGTAAGGAATGAAATCGTCTGCGGTCCGCCGGCCGCTCCGTTGTCCGCTGAGCCGCCGCATCCGGCGAGCGCGAGCGCCAGCACGGCACCTAGTGAGATCGCTCCGACAGTTCTCAAGGGGGTCTGCCTCCTCCCCGCTGTACGCCGCCGCCGACCGGGCGTCGTTACATCGTTAGGTTGTTATAACGAATTTTTGCCGCGAGGGGAAGGGCTGCGGGCGAGGACGTGAACGAGCGAGCGGCCCGGCGGTTGCCGCCGGGCCGCTCTTTCACCTCTGCCGGGTCACCGCATGACGAAGCGCTGGGCCGCGGTGCCGTTGCAGTCGTAGATCTGCAGGCGGGTGCCGTTGCCGGTCGCACCGCCGGGCGAGTCGACGCACCGGCCCGACTGGGGGTTCTGGATCGACCCGTCGGCCCGCAGCACCCAGTTCTGCGCGCCGGTGTTGTTGCAGTCGTAGAGCTGCAGCGGGGTGCCGTTGGCGGTGCCACCCGACCGCACGTCGAGGCAGCGGCCGAGGGTGCGCAGCGTCTGCCCGCTCCAGGTCCAGAACTGGTCCTTGGCGTAGGACTGGCAGTCCCACAGCTGCACCGCCGCGCCGTTGCCGCCGGTGTCGTCGCCCGCCACGTCGACGCACTTGCCGCCGGGGCCGATGATGTTCGCGCCGGACGGGCCGCCCGTGCCCCCGCCGAAGCTCCCGATCGTCATCCCGGCCGACGACGGGTTGGGCTGGTCGATGACCGGGGCGAACCCGCCGACGTCGTCGTAGGAGAAGCCGTAGGCCAGGCCGTTCAGCGAGTGGGCGTGGATCGTCTTGCTGAACAGGTTCGACGCGGACTGGCCGTAGAACTTCGTGGCGTCCGTCGTCGGCTGGGTGTCGTACATGACCCGGCCGGTCGTCGAGAGCGTCGCGCGGTTGAGCGCGGCGCAGACCCGCGCGCCCACCGCGAGGATGGCCGCCTGGTCGGGCTGGTTCGGCGGCTGCATGCCGCCGGCGCACGCGAAGACGTCGCTCGTGGCCGGTTTGGTGAGCGTGCCGATGACGGCGCCGGACGCGTTCCGGAACGTCCAGTTCGCGCCGCTTGTGGTGCCGGTGAAGGTGCCCAGCGACGTCTGCACGGTCAGCGGACGCGTCGCGTAGTAGGACCACACGCCGTTCACGTAGGAGTCGAGGTACGTCGAGGGGAACAGGCCCTTGGCGATGGCGTGGACGGGTGCGAGCACGCGCAGCGGGAGGCCGTCGGAGGCCCGGGTCGTCGTCAGGGCCGACCACGGCGACCCCAGGCCGGCGAACGCGTTGAGGATGGCGGCGCGGTCGCCGGCGATGCCCTGCGTCTGGGTGTTGCCGGAGGCGTCGGTGACGCCGACCGTCAGCGGGAAGCCGAACATGTCGACGGTGGTGGAGTTGATGAAGATGCCCGCGCCGCCGTTGCTCGTCCGGGCGAACTCGGCCCAGTCGTAGAGGATGCCGGCGTTCGGGTCGCTGTCGACCCAGGGCGCGGGCTCGACCAGCCCGTTCGTGGTGAGGAAGAAGCGCAGCTTCGCGCCCATCGACACGTAGACGCGGCCGCCGGACAGGTTCGGCGGCAGCGTGACGGTCGTGCGGGCGCCGGTGCCCGGCCCGGGGATCGCGATGTCCGGCGCGGGAACCGGCCCGTTGGGGATCGACGAGGGGAAGGAGTAGGCGCGCCACGTTCCCGAGGCGTCCACATAGCCCTGCTGACCGGTGATCGAGTTGCGGGCGACGACATAGACGTACGTCGCGTCGCCACGGCCGGAGTTGTTGGTGATCGTGAAGGGCAACTGCGTGACGGCGGCGTTCGCCCGCTGCCCGGCGGCGAGGACCACCGCCTGGGCCAGCAGGACGACGGCGAGCAGGGCGCGCCGCCATCGCCGCGACGACATGTGCATCTCTCGGCTCCTCTGGGGGGTGAAGGGCGTAGACGAGCTGTGAGAGCGCTCTCAGACAAGTAACTTTACTGTTAACTGACCACCCGTCAATAGGCATCTGACACCTGTCATGCCGCCGCCGGGAGCCGAGCCCGCTCGGGAGAGCGCTTTCCGATCCGGTTGCTCAGACGCGTTCGATGACGGTGGCCGTGGCGTGCGCGCCGCCGGCGCACATGGTCACCAGGGCGGTCGAGCCTCCGGTGCGCTCCAGCTCGCACAGCGCCTGGGTGAGCAGGCGGGAGCCGGTCGAGCCGACCGCGTGCCCGAGCGCGATCGCGCCGCCGTTCACGTTGACCCTGTCCATGTCGGCGTCGAACGCCCGCGCCCAGGACAGCACGACCGAGGCGAACGCCTCGTTGACCTCGACGAGGTCGATGTCCGGCAGCTTCATGCCTGCCTTGCGCAGCACATGCCGGGTCGCGTCGATGGGCCCGTCGAGGTGATAGCAGGGATCGGAGCCGACCACGCCGGAGGCGACGATGCGCGCCCGCGGGCGCAGCCCGAGGTCGCGCGCCCGGCCCGCGCTCATCAGCAGCACCCCGGCCGCGCCGTCGCTGATCTGCGAGGAGTTGCCCGCGGTGTGGATGCCGCCCGGTATCACCGGCCGCAGGCTCGCCAGTGCCTCCCTGCCGGTGTCGCGCAGCCCCTGGTCCCTGGTGACGACGGCGGTCTCCCCCGTCGGCCCCTCCGGTCCCGTCACCGGCGCCTCCACCGCGAGGACCTGGCCGTCGAACCTGCCTTCCGCCCACGCCCGCGCGGCGCGCCGCTGGGAGCGCAGGCCGAGCGCGTCGGCGTCCTCACGGGTGATGCCGCGCCGCTGCGCGATCCGCTCGGCCGCGGTGAACTGGTCGGGCAGGTCCAGCGACCAGGACGGCGGGAACGGGCTGCCGGGGCCCGCGGTGACCGCGGCGCCGAGGAAGACCCGGCTCATCGACTCGATCCCGCAGCCGATGCCGACGTCGATCGCCCCGGCCGCGATCAGCCCGGCGACCAGGTGGACGGCCTGCTGGCCGGAGCCGCAGGCACAGTCGATCGACGTGCAGGCCGTGGTGTACGGCAGGCCCGCGTGCAGCCATGCCTGGCGGGTGACGTTGTTGGCCTGCTCCCCCGCCTGGGTGACGCAGCCGCCGATCACCTGCTCGACCGTCTCGGCGGCGAGGCCGTTGCGCTCGATCAGTGCCCGGTGCACCACGCCGAGCAGCTCGGCCGGGTGCAGCCCGGACAGGGCGCCGTACCGCTTGCCGACCGGTGTGCGCACCGCGTCGACGATGACGGCCTCGAACGGGGATGCCACCTTCAGCGTCATGAGGAGAGGCTAGAAATCTTCTCCGGTGCGGACACGTCCAGGTCCCGCTCAGTGGTGCGTGCCCGCGATCGCGAAACAGGGACCGGCGTCAGGCATGAGCGGACACCTCCACCATCGCGAGCACGTCGACGGTCACGCCGACGCGGGCGGCCGCCTGGGTGGCCTGTGCGATGTGGTCCTTGAACGCACGTGCGTGCGGCTCGGTGTCGAAGACCGCGACCGTGTGCATCTTGCCGGTCTGCGCGTCCCGCATCCAATAGCCGCTGACGAAGCCCGGCCGCGCGGCGGTCTCGGGCACCACGGCGGCGCGCAGCGCCTGTTCCTGCTCGGCCCGCCGGCTCTCGTCGGCGGACCAGATCCCTACAACCGCGTGCATGGCCCGCACGCTATGGCCGGGACCGGCGCCGGGCATCCGTGCGACCACTCATCCGCGGTACCTATCCGTGTGCCCTATCGTGTGCCCTCTCCGTGTGCCCTCTCCGTGTGCCAGGAGGCGATCCGGGCCCGCGACTCGAAGCCGAGCTTCACCAGGATGTGCGCGACGTGGTTCTCGACCGTGCGCACGGACAGGTAGAGCCGCTCGGCGATCTGCCGGTTGGACAGCCCTTCGGCCACCAGGGCGGCGATCTGCCCCTCGCGCGGGGTCAGCGGGCCGGCCGGCGGCGTGACCACCACTTCGGCCACCGCTTCTGCCGCCCTTTCGGCCACCGCTTCGACCGCCGCCTGGAGCGTCGCCAGCCCCAGCCGCCGCGCCAGGTCACCGGCGGCGTCGAGGTGCTCGCGGGCGGCGGCCCGGTCACCCTGGTCAAGCGCCGCGCGGGCCAGTTCGAGGTGGACGTGTCCGGTGGCCGGCGCGAACCCCAGTGCGAGGCTCGTGGCCAGCGCGACGCGCAGGTGCTCCCCGGCGGCCTCCGCGTCGCCGAGAAGCCGGGCGAGCCGGCCCAGCCGCAGTGCCACCGGACCAAGCCCGGGGCCCAGCGGATCGGCGATCACCTGCCGGTCGGCGAACGTCAGCAACTGCGTGTAGACCCACGCACCGGTCTCCCGGTCGCCGAGCGCGACGCACACGTCCGCCATCCCGGACATCGCGACGACCCACTCCCGGGCGTGCCGCGGGAACGCGCCGAGGTGCGGGACCAGCGACGGCCACATCGCCCGCACCTCGTCGATGCGGCCCATGTGCGTCAGCACGTTCACGTGCCAGGCGCGGGACAGGAACGGGCCCTGCTCGGTGAACGCGCGCACCGCCCGCTCCACCGGCTCGTATCCCTCGCCGGTGAGCTGCGCGAGCGCATCGGCATAGATGAGGTGGAAGAATTCGGCCCCCTCGTGCCCGGCGCGCCGGCCCCGCGCCTGCCCCTCCGCCATCAGCTCGGCGGCCAGGGCCAGCCGGCCCTCGCTGAACGCGACGGACGCACGCACCAGCGTCAGCCGCCACGTCCACAGCGGCTCGCGCAGCTGGTCGACGGCGCCCGCGAACTCGGCCAGCTCGGTGTCGAAGGGCACCCGGCGGCCCAGCTCGGCGAACGCGCCCAGCCGCCACAGATGGCCCCAGGCCGCGTACTCCGGGCGGCCGACCTCGCGGCCCAGCCGCACCGCGCGCTCGCCGAGCGAGAGCCGCTCCAGCACGTGCCCCGCCCCGGTCAGCTCGGTGCCGCGCGCCTGCAACGCGAGGAACACCGCGTCCGGGTCGCCACACGCCTCGGCCTGCTGCAGCGCGCGGCGCCCCACGTCCGGCTCGCCGCCGTACGTCGCCTCCGGGCCGGGGCCGAACGGGTCGGCGGTGACGACCAGTTGGGCGAGGACCCGGGCGCGGCGCACCGGCTCGGTGTCGCCGAGCAGCGGCAGCGCCGCCCGGCACAAGGCGTGGATCCGCGGGGTGACCGAGGAGTCGGTGACCCCGCGCAGGACCGTTGCCGCGTCCGCGAGCACGGCCGCGTCGCCCGCGGCCCGGCCCAGGTCGGCGGCCTCCTGGCAGCAGCGCCAGGCGGCGTCCACCGCCCCGGCGCGGAACTCGCAGCCGGCGAGGTCGAGCAGCAGCCGGGCCCGGGTTCCGTCGTCCGCCCGGGGAAGCAGGCCGAGGGCGGCCCGATACTGGTATGCGGCGTCCTCGTACGCGAGCCGGCCCCGGGCCCGCTCGGCGGCGCGCAACGTGACCGTCAGCGCCTCCGCCTCGCCGCCCTGGCGCAGGTGATGCGCCACGGTCTCGATCGGGCCGTCGGCGACCGCCGCAGCGGCGCGCGCGTGCAGCTCCTGCCGCTCGGCAGGCCCCAGCTCGGCGTAGAGCACCTCCTGGGTGAGCACGTGGTCGAAGCGCAGCACGGGCCCGTCGGCGACGAGCACCCCGGCGTCCAGGGCGGCGTCCAGGGCGGCGTCCAGGGCGGCGTCCAGGGCGGCGTCGAGGGCGACGTCGAGGGCGACGTCGAGGGCGGGGCCCAGCCGCGTGACCGTCTCGTCGCGCGTCAGGCGCACGGTCGCGGCGAGGGTGGCCGCGTCGAACTCCCGTCCGTGTACGGAGGCCCGGCGCAGCAGGAGCCGGGTATCGGCGGGAAGCGCGTCCAGCCGCCGGCCGATCGTCGCGCGGATCCCGCGTGGGAGCCGCTCGCCGGTGCCCGCCAGCCGGGCCAGCTCCACCACGAACAGCGGGTTGCCACCGGACCGTTCGCCGATCGCGCGCAGCGTCGCCGCGTCCAGCGGGCCCGCCGCGGCCCTGGTGGCCAGTTCGGTGACGTCGCCGGCGGCGAGCGCGCCGAGGCGGATCCGGTGCGCCCCGCGCTCCCGGCCCACCGCGCTGAGCACCTCGTGCCGGTCCGTGCCGGCCTGCCCGTCGCGGAACAGCGCCAGCAGCATCAGCGGCAGGTCCGCCGCCTCGGACGCGACATGCTGCAGCAGGCGTAACGAGCCGAGGTCGGCGGCGTGCAGGTCGTCCAGGACGAGCAGCAGGCCGTCACCGGTGGCCCGGTCGCGCAGCGCCTCCACGACCGCGTCGAACCGCCGATATCGGGTGACCGAGGCGTCGGCGGGCTCGTCGAGGCCGGTGGCCGGGGCCCGGATGGCGTGCAGGATCTGCAGCCACGGCCGGAACGGCGCGCCCGGCTCGACTTCGAGACAGGACCCCCAGGCGGTGGCGTGCCCGGCGGCTCGTGCGCGCCGGGTCAGCGCGTTCGCGAACGCGGTCTTCCCGGCGCCGGCCTCGCCCTCGACCAGGACGACGGCGCCCGATCCGGCCCGCACCCCGGATAACCGGGTCTCCGCCTCGGCCAGTTCGCGCCCACGCCCGACAAGCTCCGTCACACGAATACCGTACGGGCAGCCGGCCGCCGAAATGATGTGTCCAATCAGTACGTCGAATGAGTATGCCGGATGAGTGTTTTCCCGGACGACCACCCGGCTCCGTGCGACCTACGGTCCCGGCATGGATGACCGTTCCGTCGACCGGGAGCTGCCATGAACCCGACCCTCAAGTGGGGCCTCGCCCTAGCCGTACTGCTGGGCCTGCTGGACATCGCCGGCGTGTCCGGTCTGTGGGCCGACGAAGGACCCCCGGCCGCGCTCGCGATCGGCGGCGGGGTGGTCGGGGTCATCACGATCGTGGCCGCGGCGCTCGCCCGGCGGCGCGGCGCGATCCCTGTGGTGATCGGCTCCCGGGTCGTCTCCGCACTGCTCGGCCTGCCGGTCTACTGGGCGGACGACGCCCCGGACTGGTCGAAGATCGTCATCGGGATCGCGATCGCGGTCACCGTGGCCGCGATCGTTCTGCTCGCCGTCGGCCGCCGGGCACCTCAGCCGGCCTGAGTCCCGTCCAACCGCCTGATCGGAGAACCGCGTGATCGCCAGAGTCGCACGGTGGGAACCCATGCCCACCGACGACCGTGACTGGGTCGTCGAAGCCGCCGCCTCCGTCCCCGGGGTGCGCGCCACCTACCATCTGCTGGACCCGGCCACCGGCAACGGCCTGTCGATCGCCGTTTTCGACGACGACGAGGCCGCCGCCGCGGCCGGCGAAGCGATCCGGCGCCGGGCCGCCGAGATCGGCTGGAACGACCAGCCCCGGCCGCGCTTCACCTCCGAAACCTTCTACCAGGTCATTCGCGGCACGCCGTGAGCCTCACCCGCGTACGGAACGTCGTGCGCGGGCGGTGAGGACGGGAGCGGCGACGGCCGCCGCGAGCACCATCGAGCCGAGCCCGAACCCCGCGAAAAGGTACGTGAGGATCTCCAGCGCCACGTCTGCAGCGTATGTGCCCGGAGCCGATCGGTCAGGGGGAAACTGGGCCGGCCGCCGCGTTCGACCGGGGCGCGAGCAGGAGCCGGCAGGCGATCCGGATGTCGCTCTCGGTGTCGGTGACCGACGCCCTGCCGTTGAGGCTCATCTGCAGCACGCCATACCAGCACTGCATCAGCAGCCGGATCAGCGTGACGTCGGTGACGGTGGGCTCGGCGACGCCGAGCGTGCGCAGGACGATCTTCCGGAACGTCCGGTCGATCCGGCCCACGTCGGCCACCGCGGCGGCGTTGGCGGCGCTCGCCGACTGGAGCATCGCGGTGGCGAGCGCGGGGCGGCGCAGCAGCCGCCTGCTGGCGAGCACGAGCACCTCGCCGACGGCGTCCTCGGGCGTCATCCCCGGCTCGGGCCGCGGGAGGCTCTCGCCGAACCTGTCGACCTGTTCGGCCAGCACCGCGGTGAACAGATGCGTCTTCGAGGGGAAGTAGCGGTAGAGCGTGGCGATCGCCACGCCGGCCTCCTTGGCCACCTCGTGCATCTGGACGCGCTCCAGTCCCTTTTCCGCGCCCAACCTGGCGGCGGCGCGCAGGATGCGCAGGTGACGGGCGCGCTGCTCGGGTGAGCTCGGCTCGGCCGGCGCCCTGACCTCGGCGATCCTCGGCACGTCTCCCCCCTGGTCCTTCGTCCGTCGCGACGACGATACACAGCGGAGCTTCCCCGGCCGCCAGTGGTCCATACCACTCAGTGGGACGTACGGGCCGGTCAGACGCCCGGGAATGCCCTCAGATCAGGTTGTCCTCGACGGTCAGGCCGAACTCGCCCCTGCCGTACATCGCGAGTGCCCGCTCGACGTCGTTGGCCACGTGGACGCTGCCCGCGTGGGCGTCGCGCCAGGCCCGCTCGATCGGGTTGCCGCGGCTGAGCGAGTTGCCCCCGGCGGTCTTGAACAGGATGTCGATGGCCTCCAGCGCCCGCTCGGTGGCGCGCACCTGGTCTCGGCGCACCCGCAGCCGCAGCTCGGCCGGGATCGTCTCGCCCCGCACCGCGTGCTCGTACACCTCCCGCACGTTGCGGTCGGTCTGCAGGATCGCCGCGTCGATCTCCGACGCCGCCCGGGCGACCGCGACCTGCGCGAACTGGTCCTCGGCGAACCGGCCGCCGCCCAGGCTGAGCCGTACGCGGTCGCGCATCGCGGTCACGTACGACCGGTAGCAGCCGACGGCCATCCCGATGACCGGGGCGGTGATCGTGGTGGTGAACACGGTGCCGAACGGGATGCGGTAGAGCGGGCCGGTGTTCACCTTCTGGCCGGGGCCGCGCAGCTGCGCCATGTCGTGGTTGCGCATCACGCGGTGGGCGGGCACGAAGGCGTCCTCGACGAGGATGTCGTTGCTGCCCGTGCCGCGCAGGCCGATGACGTCCCACACGTCCTCGATCACGTAGTCGGAGCGGGGCACCAGCACGGTCAGGAAGTCCACCGGCCTGCCCTGGTCGCCGAGGACCAGGCCGCCCAGCATCGCCCACGACGCGTGCTCGCAGCCGGAGGAGAACCGCCACCTGCCGGACAGCCGGTAGCCGCCCTCGGCGGGCACGAGCCGCCCGACCGGCGCGTACGACGAGGAGATGAGCGCGTCCTGGTCGCTCCCCCACACCTCGTCCTGGGCGGCCTCGTCGAACAGGCCGAGCTGC
The DNA here is from genome assembly GCF_008033685.1 of Microbispora sp. CSR-4. Lineage (NCBI taxonomy): Bacteria > Bacillati > Actinomycetota > Actinomycetes > Streptosporangiales > Streptosporangiaceae > Microbispora > Microbispora sp. CSR-4. The sequence goes on along the minus strand of NZ_VJVX01000042.1, from coordinate 15,723 downwards.
CAGGGGTGCACGCCGAGCACGGCGACGGTCCAGCCGGTGGACCCGCACACCGCGGAGATCTCCCTGACCACCTCGTAGAAGCTCACCGGGTCGCTCTCCGCGCCGCCGTACCTCTTGGGCTGCAGCATCCGGAACACCCCGGCCCGGGCCAGCTCCGTGATCGACTCGGCGGGGACCCGGCGGTCCTCGTCGGTGGACCGGGCCCGTTCGGCGATCTTCGGCAGCAGCGTGCGAACCGCGTCGATGACCTCGTTGCTCATGGGGGAGTTCTCCGTGTCACGCTCGTCGGTCAGTTGCCGTCCATGATGGCGGTGCCCTGTTCTCCGACGCGCAGCCGGGCGGCGATGCCGTCGAGGACGCTGTCCAGACCGAGCTCGAACTGCCAGTCGTCGTCGTCCTTCCTGACGCCCTGGCGGATGTAGCGCTCGAAGGCGGGATAGCGGCCCGAATCCAGCAGCCACCTCATCCGGGACGAGTAGAGGGTGCGCAGGTCGTCCATCTTCTCCGCGCCCTCCTTGCGCATCAGCCTGTCCATCCTGATCCGCGAGGTGGTCGCCCCGGTGACGAACGCGGTGACCGTGCCGATGACGGTCATCGCGGTGTCGGCGTCGAGGCCGAGGCCGTCCAGCGACGCGAGCAGCCGGTCGAGGCGCGCGACGAAGTTGGGGGTCAGCGGCCCGGAGCCGGCCGTGGTGTCCACCAGCCAGGGATGGCGCAGGATGAGGGCGCGCAGCCGCAGGGCGGATACGCGCAGGACCTCCCGCCAGTCGCCGCCTTCACCGCCGCCTTCACCGCCGCCCTCACCGGCTCGCGCCTCCTCGGCGTAGACCCTGTCGACCATCAGCTCGATCACGTCGTCCTTGCCGCGCACGTAGCGGTAGAGGCCCATGGTGGCGACGCCGAGCCGCTCGGCCAGGCGGCGCATGGAGACCGCGTCGAGCCCCTCGGTGTCCGCGATCTCCACGGCCGCCGCGCCGATCTGCGCGTGGGTCAGCGCCGCGCGGGGAGGCCGGGCGGGGCGCTCCATCCGCTCCCAGATGGACTCGCGGACCGCGCCGGTCACGTCGTCAACGCCGTCCGTCTTGTTCCCGGCCATCGTCGTGCTCCTCCCGCTTCGCTGTGTACATCGTACTCGGACTTGTACATCGTACGCATCTGCGCGTACGGTGTACCCGCCGCGTACGGCGTACTCACCTCGGGAGGAATCATGTCCGGAGAAGACCGGCTCAACGTGGGAATGATCATCGGCAGCGTCCGGGACGGGAGGGTCGCGCCCCTCGTCGCGAACTGGTTCGCCGCTCAGGCCGAGCGGCGCGACGACGTGGCGCTCGACGTCATCGACCTGGCCGAGACCCGGCTCCCCGACGGGCTGCGCGGGCACCTCGGCGGCGAGAAGCCGGAGGAGGTCGTCGGGCTGCGGCCCCGGGTGGAGGCGGCGGACGCCTTCGTCGTCGTGACCCCGGAGTACAACCGCAGCTTCCCCGCCGCGCTCAAACTGATGATCGACAGCTATCACCGGGAGTGGGCGGCCAAGCCCGTCGGATTCGTCTGCTACGGCGGCATGTCCAGCGGCCTGCGGGCCGTCGAGCAGCTCCGGCTTGTCTTCGCCGAGCTGCACGCGGTGACGATCCGCGACTCCGTCGCCTTCCAGAGCCCCTGGACGCTGTTCGACGCGGAGGGGAACTGGCCGAAGGACCCCGCGGGCCCGGAGGGCGCCGCCAAGGTCATGATCGACGAGCTCGTCTGGTTCGGCCGGGCCCTGCGCCAGGCGCGGGCGGCGCGGCCGTACGGGGGCTGAGATGGGTTCCCTGCTCCGCTCCGGCCTGCGCCCGCATCGCGGCGCGGTCGCCCTGATCGGCGTGCTCCAGATCGCGCAGGCGCTCGCCGCACTCCTGCTGCCCACGATCAACGCCACGCTGATCGACGACGGCGTGCTGCGCGGCGACACCGGGCTCATCCTGCGTCTGGGCGGCGTCATGGTGGCCGGGACGCTGGCCCAGGTCCTGTGCTCGGCCGTGGTGGGCGCGCTCGCGGCCAGGACCGCCGCCGCCGTCGGTCACGAGCTGCGCGCGGCCGTCTACGCGAAGGTCCAGTCGTTCTCCTCGCGGGAGGTGGGCCGCTTCGGGGTGCCGTCCCTGATCACCCGGACGATCGGCGACGTGCAGCAGGTGCAGACGCTCGTCTTCATGGGGCTGACCGGCCTGGCCGGCACGCCCATGATCTTCCTCGGCGGGGTGGTCATGGCCCTGCGCCAGGACCTGCGCCTGTCCACGCTGCTGCTGGTCGCGCTGCCCGCGCTGTCGGCCGTCCTGTGGGTGATCCTGCACCGGCTCACCCCGCTGTGGCAGGCGACCCAGCACGGCGTCGACCAGGTCAACCGGCTGATGCGCGAGCAGATCACCGGCGTCCGCGTCGTGCGGGCCTTCGCCGCCGAGGACCGCGAAAGCGCCAGGTTCGCCGAGGCCAACGACGCGCTGCTGGGCCTCGCCGTACGCGCCGCGCGGCTGGTGGCCCTGATGTTCCCCGCCGGGATGCTGATCGGCAACCTGTGCGGCGTGGCGGTGGTCTGGTTCGGCGGGCATCTCGTCGGCGACGGCGTCACCCCGGTGGGCTCGCTGGTGGCGTTCCTCAACTACCTGGCCGTGATCCTGGGCTCCGCCCTGCTCGCGACGTTCACCGTCCTGGCCGTGCCGCGCGCCCGGGTCTCCGCCGTACGGGTGCGGGAGGTGCTGGAGACCGGGACAGAGCCGGACGCGTCACCGGCTCACAGCAGCCCCGCCCGGCGGGACCGGATCTGGATGGGCGAGGTGGAGGTCCGCGACGCGCACGTGCGCTATCCGGGGGCCGAAGAGCCGGTGCTGCGGGGCGTGCGCCTCCGCGTCCGCCCCGGCGAGACCGTCGCGGTCGTCGGCTCCACCGGCTCGGGCAAGACGACCCTGCTGAACCTCGTGGCCCGGCTGGTCGGCCCGGCCGCCGGGCGGGTGCTCCTCGACGGGACGGACCTCGCGTCGCTGCCGCCCGAGGAGCCGGCCGGCGTCGTCGCGCTGGTGCCGCAACGGCCGCACCTGTTCTCCGGCACCGTCGCCGCCAACCTCAGGTACGGCAGGCCGGAGGCGACCGACGCCGAGCTGTGGCACGCGCTGGAGGTGGCGCAGGCGCGCGACGTCGTGGAGGCGCTGCCGGAGGGCCTGGAGACGCCGCTCGGCCAGGGGGGCGCCTCGCTGTCCGGCGGCCAGCGGCAGCGCCTGACGGTGGCGCGGGCCCTGGTCGCCCGTCCCCGGGTGCTGCTCCTCGACGACCCGTTCTCCGCCCTCGACCCGATCAACGAGCGCGCGCTCGCCGACGCGCTGGCACGCGAGACCAGCGACGTCGCCGTCGTCCTGGTCGCCCAGCGGATCTCCTCGGCCCGGCACGCCGACCGGGTGGTCGTGCTCGACGAGGGCCGCGTCGCCGGAGAGGGGACCCACGAGGAGCTGATGGCCTCGTGCCCCGCCTACCGCGAGATCGTCTTCTCCCAGACAGGTCAGGAGGTGGCCGCATGACGGCCCCCAGCCGTGGAACCGTCCGGCGTCTGCTGGAGACGGCCCGCCCCGAACTGCCGCTCGCCGTGGCCGCCCTGGCCTGCGCGGCCGCCGCCGTGGCCCTGAGCGTGGCGGTCCCCCGGCTGCTCGGCGCGGCCACCGACCTGGTGCTGCCGGCCGTGTCCGGGCACCGTCAGGTGGACTTCGCCGCCACCGGCCGGATCCTGCTCGCCGCCCTCGCCTGCTACCTGGCCGCGTTCCTGCTCACCCTCGCCCAGCAGCGGACGACCGCGGCCATCGCGCAGCGGCTGGTGTTCCGGCTGCGGGAGCGGACCCAGGCCAAGTTCGCCCGGCTGCCGCTGGCCTACTTCGACGAGCGGGAGCGGGGCGACCTGCTCTCCCGCGCCACCAACGACGTCGACAACGTCGGTCAGACGCTCCAGCAGGTGCTCAGCGTGGCGGTCACCGCGCTGCTCACGCTCGCCGGCGTGCTGGTGATGATGGTGTGGACCTCGCCGCTGCTCGCCCTGGTGTCGGTGCTCATGGTGCCGCTGTCCGTCGTGGCGGCCAGGGTGGTCGGCGGCCGGGCCCAGCCGCGGTTCGCCGAGCAGTTCGCGGCCACGGGCCGGCTCAACGCGCACGTCGAGGAGACCTACACCGGGCACGCCCTCGTGAAGGTCTTCGGCCGGCGGCGCGAGGCCGTGCGCGAGTTCGGCGAGCGCAACGACGCGGTGTTCCGCGCGGGGTTCCGGGCGCAGCTGCTGTCGAGCCTGATCGGCCCGTCGATGTCGCTCGTCATGAACCTCAACTACGTGCTCGTCGCGGTCATCGGCGGCCTGCGGGTGGCGGCCGGCTCGCTGTCGATCGGCGACGTGCAGGCGTTCGTCCAATACTGCCTGCAGTTCGGGCAGCCGGTGAACCAGGTCACGTCGATGTCCACCCTCCTGCAGTCGGTGCTCGCCTCTGCAGGGCGGATCTTCGAACTGCTCGACGAGGACGAGGAGGAGCCCGTCGCCGACCCCGTCCACCCGCCTGCCACGGCCACCGGCCGGGTGACGTTCGAGAACGTCTCGTTCCGGTACGTGCCGGACCGGCCCCTCATCGAGGACCTGTCCCTGGTCGCGGAGCCTGGGCAGACCATCGCCATCGTCGGCCCGACCGGCGCGGGCAAGACCACGCTGGTCAACCTGCTCATGCGCTACTACGACGTCACGGGCGGGCGGATCACGGTGGACGGGGTGGACATCGCCCGGGTGCCCAGGCAGGAGCTGCGGACGCGGATCGGCATGGTGCTCCAGGACACCTGGCTACGGCACGGCACGATCGCCGGCAACATCGCGTACGGCGCCGGAGACGTGCTGCGCGAGCGGATCGTCGAGGTGGCCAGGGCCACGGGCGTCGACCACATCGTGCGCACACTGCCCGACGGGTACGACACGGTGGTCGACGACGACGGCGAGGGTTTGAGCGCGGGTGAGCGGCAGCTCGTCACCATCGCCCGCGCGTTCCTGGCCGATCCCCCGATCCTGGTGCTCGACGAGGCCACCAGCGCGCTCGACACCCGCACGGAGGTGCTGGTGCAGCGGGCCATGACCTCGCTGCGGGCCGGACGCACCGGGTTCGTCATCGCCCACCGCCTGTCGACCATCAGGAACGCCGACCTGATCCTCGTGATGGACGAGGGACGGATCGTCGAGCAGGGCACGCACCACGAACTGCTCGCGGCGGACGGCGCGTACGCCCGGCTGTATCGCGCGCAGCTTCCCGGGGCCCAGCTTCCCGGGGCCCAGCTTCCCGGGGCCCAGCTCCCCGGGCCCGGCTCCCCGGGGCCCGGCCGGAGCGGTCAGCTGTGTGAACCGCCGTCCACGCGGACCTCCACGCCGTTGAGGTAGGCGCCGTCCGCCGAGGCGGCGTACGCGATGGTCCCGGCGATGTCCTCCGGGCGGCCCGGCCTCGGATGAGCGTCACCTGTGCTCAATCCCATCTGCGGGCCGGGAGGCCGAGCGCCGATCCCACCGTGGCAGAACCTGCGCCCGGCCGCCCCCGCCCTCCCGCTCAGTGGGAGTCCCGCCGGGTCACCGGGTCTCGTGGCGCCGCTGGCAGGCGATGCAATACCGGGCCAGGGGCCGGATCTTCAGGCGGCCGAACGGGATGGCCCCGGCGCAGTCGGCGCACCGGCCGTAGCTGCCCTCCTCGATCCGCTCCAGCGCCCTGCGCAGCTCGGCGACCGCCCGCTCGGTGGCGGCGACGTCGGCGAGCAGGGCGAGCCTCGCGGTGTCGTCGTTGCCGCCGTCGACGGCGGCCCGCAGGTCGCGCAGCTGCACCTCCCGCCACTGGAGCTGCTCTTCAAGGTCCGCGCGCATGGCCTGCGTCTGCGGCTCGCTGATCGCGGTGAACTCGTCACTGGTGGTCATCGTCGAGGTCCTTTCGAGTGTTCTCGACTGTGGGCCGTCATGCCGACAACCGGGTCTCTCCGGCGCATGACGCGCAGACCTGCACGTGCGGCATGCGCCGGAGCCGGTCGAGCGGCAGGAACGCCTCGCATCGGGTGCAGGTGCCGTAGAGGCCGCGCTCCATCCGCTCCAGAGCCGCCTCGATCTCGGCGACCTCGATCGTGGCGGCCTCGCCCACGGCGGCGTGGAGCCGCTCCTCGAGCAGCGTGCGCAGCTCGGACATCTGCGCGGAATACCGCCGGCACTCCTCCATGAGGAGACGCGGCGACCTGATCTCTGCCATAGGCGGCATCACTCCAGGTGAAAGATGATGTGGGCGCGCGGGCGCGCGCCTTCGGCGTACCGGGGCTGCCGGTACGCGAGACGAGTACGCGGGAACGGCCCGCGTACGACGGTGATGGGAAGGCTTCGCCCGTGACAGGGCGCGGCTACGCGAAATCCCGTGTCGCAGCGCTCATGTCACAGCGCTCATGTCACAGCGCTCATGTCACAGGGCGCGGATTACAGCGCTTGTCTCAGATGGCCTGTGGCGGGCTGCGCGAGCCGGCGGTGCGATGACCGGTCTGCTGGGGGCTGAGGACGATGTCCTCGTGATGCCGGGCGGGCCCCGGCGGGGTTACGGGTGCCGCGGCCACGGCGACGCGCGGCCGGAACGGGAACGGCAGGTGCTCGGCACCGGCGGCGCTCGTGGGCAGGGTCGCCGACTGCGGCGTCCACGCCCCCGGCGTCCACACCTCGGCGGCGGCCTGCGGCGCGCGCTGGGCGGGATCGCCGCCATACCAGGCGGGCGTGGAGGCGACCAGTGCGAGGGCGAGCATCAGCAGGCCCACCACCAACGTGAAGGCGGTGGACCCGCACGTGCCACGTCGCAAGGTCGCCATGTGACCGACCATAACCCACCTTCGCGAAACGGTCATCCGCGTTTCCTGCGCCCGTGTTCTGTGCCCGTTTCTGTGCCCGTTTCTGGGCCCGTCTCCCGCGGGCACGCTCGCCCGGAACCGGCTACGGTGGCCGCAAGACCGGGCGGACGCGGGAGGGGGAGACCGTCGTGCGACGTGGGCTGACCGCCGCGCTGCTGCTCCTGCTGCACGCGATCCTCCTGACCTCCGGCGGCACGCCGGCGTCAGCGTCGGCGCACGCGCCGGCGTGGGGGACGGCGTGGGGGACGGTTCATCTCCCCGCCGCCCGCCACGTCGTGGCGGCACCGGCGCGTGACGGGGCACGGCTCACGCACACACGGCTCATGGGCACGCGCGTCTGCGCCCCTGCCCACGCCACGCGGCCGGCTCAGGGTGATCCGGCCCGCGTCCGGACGGGCGGGGCCGGCTCCGGCGCCACCGGCGGGCCGGTCGTGCTGCCCAACCCCGCGGTGCCGCGCGGCGGCACCCGGGTCACCCGGGCCGGTCCGCGTCACGACGGCCCGCCCGCCCAGCGCACGCGTCGCGCCGCCGCGGCCCGCGCCCCTCCCTCCACGGCGTACTGAGACCGCTCTCACTCGTCCCACTCGTACGCCTGTGGAGGCTTCATGTCCCGTGCGCCCCTGTGGCGCGCGGTGGCGGCGCTCGCCGTCATCGCGATCTCACTGCTGCTCGCTCTCACCATTGCGCCGCGCCTCGGCCTCGACCTGCGCGGCGGCACCCAGCTCGTCTTCGAGACGAGAGACTCTCCCACGGTCAAGGCGGACGCCGACGCCGCCGACCGTGCCCTCGACGTGCTCCGGCGCCGGGCGGACGCCCTCGGAGTCGTCGATCCCACCCTGGTCCGCTCCGGCGAGAAGCGGATCATCGTCGAACTGCCCGGCGTGCTCGACCCGCGCGAGGCCGCCGCGGTCATCGGCAAGACCGCCCAGCTCAACTTCCATCCGGTGCTGAGCGCCGCCGAGGAGGGTGACACGGACGCGATCGCGGACGAGAGCGGCCGGAAGCTGAAGCTCGGGCCGGTCGCGCTCAGCGGGGCCGGTGTCGCCGACGCCGCCGCGCGCAGCGACCCCCAGGCGGGGCCGGGCTGGTTCGTCACGATCGATTTCAAGGAACCCGGTCCCTGGCGGAAGCTGACCGGCGAGGCGGCCTGCGCGCCGCTCGGCGACCACAAGCGCCGCGTCGCCATCGTCCTCGACAACGAGATCATCTCCTCGCCGCAGGTGGACGAGTCGATCGCCTGCGGGGTGGGGATCGGCGGCGGCACCACGCAGATCACCGGGTCGTTCACCCCGCAGGAGGCGCAGAACCTCGCGGTGCTGATCAAGGGCGGCTCGCTTCCGGTGCCGCTTGAGCTGGTCGAGCAGCGTACGGTCGGCCCGACCCTCGGCGCCGACGCCATCGCGGCGAGCGCCAAGGCCGGCGTCGCCGGGGTGATCCTGACCGCGGTGTTCATCGGCATGGTCTACCGGCTGGTGGGCGTGCTGGCCGCGGTCGCGCTCGCCTGCTACGGCCTGATCTCGTACGCCGGGCTCGTGGCCATGGGGGCCACGCTCACGCTGCCCGGCCTGGCCGGGTTCGTCCTGGCGATCGGCATGGCGGTGGACGCCAACGTGCTGGTCTTCGAACGGGCCAGAGAGGAGTTCGGCGACGCGCCCCGGCGGGGCCTCAAGGCGGCACTCGACCGGGGCTTCAAGAACGCCTGGAGCGCGATCGCCGACTCCGGCATCACCACCCTGCTCGCCGCCGGGCTGCTGTTCTGGCTGGCCTCGGGGCCGGTGAAGGGCTTCGGCGTGACGCTGGCCATCGGCGTGCTGGCCTCGCTGGTCTCGGCCATGCTGATCACCCGGGTGCTCACCGCCGCGCTGATCGGCAGGATCGGCCCGCGGGCGTCCGGCATCGGCTCGATCGGCCGGGTCAGGACGTGGCTGACGCGGCGCGACCCGGACCTGATGCGGCGCGGGCGGCTGTGGCTCGCCGTCGCGGCCGGGCTGCTCGTGGTCGCGGGCGCGGGCCTGGTCACCCGCGGCCTCAACTACGGCGTCGAGTTCACCGGCGGCCGGATCGTGGAGTTCGGCACGAGCAGGCCCGTGGACGTCGCGGCGGCCAGGCAGGCGGTGGCGGACGCCGGGTTCCCCTCGGCCGTCGTGCAGCGGTCGGAGGACGCGCTCTCGGTGCGCACCGGGCAGATCAGCGCCGACGACGTGGTCCGCATGGAGGAGGCGCTCGACCGGCGCGTGGGCGAGGTCGCCAAGCAGCGCGACGAGCTGATCGGGCCGAGCCTGGGCGAGGAGCTGCGCCGCAACGCGATCATCGCGCTCGCTGTCGCGCTCGCCGCACAGCTCGTCTATCTGGCGTTCCGGTTCCGGTGGACGTTCGGCACGGCGGCCGTGGCGGCGCTGTTCGTGGACGCGGCCGTCGTCGTCGGCGCGTTCGCCTGGATGGGCAGGCCGATCGACGGGGTGTTCCTGGCGGCGATGCTCACGATCATCGGTTATTCGGTCAACGACAAGGTCGTGCTGTTCGACCGGGTGCGCGAGCTGTGGCCGGTGCGCCGCCGCGAGCCGTTCGGCCGGGTGGTGAACGCCGCGATCCTGCAGACCGCGCCGCGCACGGTCAACACCGGGCTCGGGGCGCTGTTCATCCTGGCGGCGCTTGCGGTGTTCGGCGGCGACTCGCTGCGCGACTTCGCCGTCGCCCTCCTGATCGGCATCGTCGCCGGCACGCTGTCGTCGTCGTTCGTGGCCGGGCCGGTGGCGATCGCGCTGGAGCGGCGCTCCGGCCAGGCGCCGCCGGCTCCCGCCGCGCCCCGGGTCAGGCCCGTACGCCGCGACGACTCCGGCGCGGTGGTCTGAGGCCGGTACGGCTCCCGGCGCGTCCCCCCGGGGCGGGCGATCCGCCCCGGGGGGACGCCGGGCTGTCGGCGGCGCTGCCGGCGGCGTTATCGGCGGCCGAGCGCGCGCAGCTGGGCGGGCGTCAGCGAGGAGACGTTCTGGTCGATGGGCTCATCGGTGTACTGGTGGATGGCCCAGGTCTTCCAGTCGGCGGGCGGCGTGATGTCGCCGGGCGCCTTGCTGTAGTGGGCCACCCACAGCGGGTACTGGCCGAGGCCGCGGCCGTACTTGTTGGCGAAGTTCCACCCGCTGTAGAACATCGGCCTGGTGCCGGTCTTGGCCGTCACATACTCCAGCCAGGTCTTGGCCCACTTGTTGACCTGCTCGACGGACTCGCCGTCCGCGGTCTCCAGGTCGAGGACCAGGATGTCGCCGGGCTTGCTCGGCTGCGAGTTCACCACGCTGAGGAAGTGGTCGGCCTCGGCGATGGGGTCGTTGGAGGGGTGGCCGTAGTGGTAGGCGCCGCGGACGATGCCCTTCTTGGCCAGCTCCCGCCAGTGCCGGGGGAAGGACGAGTCGACCCAGTCGGTCCCCTCGGTGGCCTTGATGAAGCCGAACTGCGCGCGGCTGTTCATCCAGTCGTGGTCGGCCTCGTAACCGGAGACGTCCTGACCGTACGTGTGCGGGTTCGCGTACGCCGGGGCGGCGGGCAGAGCCACGGCCGCGGTGATGCCGGCCGTGGCGGCCGAGACCGCGAGGGTCGCCGCCGCGAGGGCGGAGCGCAGGCGCCGGCGCGAGTGCCGGCCCCCGAGGGAGAGCCGATGGGTGGACATGACGAGGTTGACTCCTTGCTTCCATGCCGCCTACCGGGTTAGCTGACGGGTTCGGGCAGGAAGTGCCCTACGGGCGCATCTGGGGGCCTGCGCTCCGATTCACCCCAAAGAGAGTGGGTCCCCGGCTCCACATGACGCGGATTCGGCGGCCGCGCGGTCATGCGACCACGCGGACCGGGCAACGACACGGCAAGGGATGGGTCGCCGGAGGCGGGTCGTTACCCCATACCGTGTGCCCTAAAGGTACACAATCCACCAGAATGGTGTAAACAGGACAAAACACGCCTTTACCTGGCACAACGCGGCAGCACCTGGTCCGGACCCGCTCGAAGTAAGGGCCGTGGCTAACAACGGTAAGTAGTCGATCTCTCACCGACTGTGCAAGCCTCGTCGCCGTGAGGGTGAGAAGCGTCCCCCGTCATGTGGCGTGCGTCATGGACGGGAACGGCAGGTGGGCCGCGCAGCGGTCCCTGCCCCACACCGAGGGGCATCGGGCGGCCGAGGCCGCTGTGATCGATGTCATAGAGGCGGCATACTCGGCGGGCGTCGAGTGGCTGAGCCTCTACGCGTTCTCCACCGAGAACTGGCGGCGCCCCGCCACCGAGGTCGACGTCCTGCTGCGACTGGTGCGCCGCGCCGTACGCAAACACGCCCTGTCACTGCACACACGGGGGATCCGCTGCCGGTTCCTCGGAGCCGCCGACCCGCGGATCCCGCCCGCACTGGCCAGGGACATCGCCGACCTCATGGCGCTGACCCGCGACAACCGGCGGATGACGTTGACGGTGGCGTTCGACCACGGCGGCCGCCGCGACATCGTCGAGGCCGCCAGGTCGCTGATCCGCGACGGCGTGCCGCCCGAGCAGGTCACCGAGGAGAGTTTCGCCCGTCGTCTGCCCCACCCCGACATGCCGGAGGTCGACCTCGTCATCCGCACCTCCGGCGAACAGCGCATCTCCAACCTCATGCTCTGGCAGGTGGCGTACGCCGAATGGGTCTTCCCCCCGGGTGCTGTGGCCCGACTTCCGTGCCGGGCACTTCTGGGAGTGCCTGGAGATCTACCGGCGGCGCCACCGCCGGTTCGGCGCCACACCGACACCGATCTCGGCACCGGTCTCGGCACCGGTCTCGGCACCGACACCGACAGGAAAGGGACGTCGATGAGTGACGCAGCACCGGGATCCATGCTCCACGAGCTGACCCGGCAGACGCGCTGGGGGCTGGTGGCGACCCGGGCCATCGTCCTGGAGGCCGCGCACCCGCAGATCGGCGCGGCGCTGATCACCAACTCGACCTTCGTCGCGCACCCGTGGCGCCGGCTGCGCAACACCGTGCTCAGCGCGCAGCGCATGGTGGACCCCGACATCCGGGTGCGGCAGCGGGAGGCGGCCCGGCTCAACCGCCTCCACGCGCGCATCACCGGCACCGACGCCGAGGGCCGCCCGTTCAACGCCGCGGACTCCGAGGCGCGCGCCTGGGTGGTGGCGACGCTGTTCGAGTCCACGGTCACGATGTGCCGGTTGAGCGGCGAGTCCCTCGACGGTCCGGTCCTGGAAAGGCTGTACGCCGAGTTCCAGTCGTTCCTCACCCTCATGGACCCCTACGGGGGCAGGCTCCCAAGGCGGGGGCGCTCCTGCGCCTCCTCACACCCGGCCCGGAGGCGGCCGGCACCGCCACCACCTCCGCGGCCGCCGCCGGGGGCTCCGCCGTACGATCCGCCGCGCGGTTCTTCTCCGAGGTCCTCGACCAGACCGGCGACGGCCACCTCGACTGGCCCGACCTCGCCGCGATGGCCAGGGAGATCGCCACCCGCCTCGACCTGGAGACTCAGGACGAGGACCGCCTGTTCGCGGCCTTCGCCGACTGGTGGCGGGAGCTGCAGCAGGAGCTGGACACCGACGGCGACGGACGCATCACCGGCCACGAGTACGCCGCGGCCTCCGCCGCCCTGGCCGGCCCGGCGCTCATCAGGATCGCCGAGGTACTGTTCGACGTCACCGACACCGATGACGACCAGACCATCGATGCTGAGGAGTACCGGTCTCTCTTCCGTACGGCGTTCGACCACGACTCGGGCGACGACGATGATGACGGGCGGCTGACCCGGGGTGAGTTCGTCCGCCGGTTCCTCGGCTTCATGGCGGGCCGCCGGCACTCCGGCGGCTACGACCAGATGTTCGCCCAGGCCTGACGCGCTGTCGCCGCGGCCGAAGTCCAGGTCCCTGCCCGTGCGTGCGAAGGCGTAGAAGCGCTCGACGGTCTCGGCCGGCGCGCCCGCCGGGACACCGATCCGGCCCGCCAGCTCGGCGAAGGTGTCCGCCCGGAAAGCGATGCCCTGGCCGTAGAAACTCCTGCGGCACCGGCATGCCCGGCATGATCTGCGCGAACGGATAACGCGCCCGTGCCTAGGCGTCCATCACGAACCAGGCCGGGACGTGCCCGCCCGCGCCCTGGTCGTGCACGAAGTTCACGTACGGCACGGACTCGTCGGTGAACCTCCTGCCGTCCGCCGAGACGATGATCGACGGCGGGATGCACCGCTCGGACACCAGCGCGATCGTCTCCCCGGCCGGGTGCGTACGGCCCGCTGTCGTACGCGGCCAGCGCGGCGGCCATGCCTCCGCCCCCGCTGCCGACGATGACGAGGTCGAACTCCTCATCCCACGCGGTCACCGCTCCTCCTTCCGCGTGTTGCCCCGCGACCAGCAGGGCGGGGTGTCCGGCTTCGCAGCGGGGAGCATCTCCCGCTCGGAGTGCAGCACGCCGTGCTCGGTCGTGAGTTCCCGTAGGGTCGACTCATAGGTCAGCTCCGTCATGGTCCATGCCGAATCACCGGAGTGCCGGACTCGTGACGCTAACTGGACAGACACACCGAATAGGGCGATCATCCCGATGAGCGAGATCGGGACAGGCAGGCTCGGTGACCTGCCCGGACCACGCTCCCGCCGGTACGTGCCTTCGGTTGACCGGGATCCCCTTGCGGGCCGCACATGAGGGGGTTTGTAAGTTCGTCACCTGAGGCATCGACACGCACGCGAGGTGAGTCCATGACCGCTGTACCCGCCGACCCCGAGTTCACCGAGCCGGCACCGCCCACACCCGCCGAGTTCCGGCGCGCGCTGGGCATGTTCGCGAGCGGTGTGACCGTGGTGACGGGCCTTGACGACGGCGAGCCCGCCGGTTTCGCCTGCCAGTCGTTCGCGTCGGTGTCCCTCGAACCGCCTCTGATCCTTTTCTGCGCCGACCACAGAGGCCGCGCCTGGCCGCGTATCAGGAGGTCGGGCCGCTTCTGCGTGAACGTGCTCGGGGAGGACCAGGTCGATCTCTGCGGCCGGTTCGGGTCCAGTACGGGCGCGAAGTTCGCGGGCCTCGACTGGGACCTGTCGCGATGGGGCACCCCGTCCTTGCGGGGAGTGCTGCTGCGCGTCCACGGCGAGATCCGCGACGTGCACGTCGCCGGCGACCACGACGTGGTCATCGGCCACGTCAACGAGCTCGAACCCGTCGTCACCGAGCAGCGCCCCATGCTGTTCTTCCGCGGCCGGTTCGGCCTCGACCAGGACGACCCGGCCGCCGCCCTCGGCCCCAACCTGTGGGGCTGGGGCGACCATTGGGGCTGATGATCCCCTCTTCTCTACGGCCCATACAGCGAGCCGCACCCCCTCTTCAACGACCCGCACCCGCCTCGCCGGCCGAGCGCCCCCAAGCCACATGACACAAGTCCGTGGCGCGCGCGGTGCCGGCCGAGCGCCCCTCACCCGTATGACACGAGTTCCTGGCGCGCGGTGCCGGCCGAGCGCCTCTCACCCGTATGACGCAGGTCATGGCGAGCGGTGCCGGGCAGCAGCCGCGCCCCGCCTCGCCTCGCCTCGCCGTACGGATATCCCTCACGGGCCGCATGATGCGGGTCATGGCAGGCGGTGCGGAGGCAGCAGCCGTCCCCCCCCTCTCCTGACAGGCGACCCCCCGCCACTTGGTGCAGGGCGCGGTAGGTGCTGCGCCGACCTCAACAGCCCCTTTGCCCCGCTTGCCTCGCCGGGCGGACGCGCAGCGCATCATGCAGGCCACAGCAGTGGTGCACCGCCAGCAGCAGCGCCCGTTCCCCCCTCACCGACGGGCGGCCGAACTCGTCCGCACACCGCACGCCGTCGAACGCACCTCCGCGTTATCGAACGGACCTGCGCACCGTCGAATACGCATAAGCGTCGTCGAATGCGCCGTTGTCGCCCGATTCCGAGCAGCATCTTCACCGCCTTCGGGGAGGCCCTCAGACGGCCGACACCCCCTTCCCTGGATAACTTGCGGCCCCAACCGTTCGCTTCGCACGGTTGCCACTCGCTCACGGAGTGCGAGAGAATCCATACATCAGTTCGAATCAATCGAGGCGGGGGTGATGGATCTTTTCGACATCGATCCTGAGCGCCTTCGTCATTCGAATGGCCCTGATGACGGTTGGTGGGACCGTCTGGTCGCCAATTCGCCGCTGTGGTCGTCCGACGGCTCGTCCGCCCGCGAGCCTTTCCCGATCATCAACTTTGCGCCCCGGCAGCCCGCCAACGCGTCCCGCGCCGCAAGCACGGACGCCCCAGGCACCGATACAGGCAGCGCAACTAACGACGGCGCGGATCCCACGAGTGGTGCTGCCGCCGGTACGAATGCCGCTGGCGCGAACGCCGCGCGCTGGACCGCCGACAGCGCAGGATCGGACACAGGTGCCACCCACGGGGCTGCCGATCGTGCGGCTGCCGCCGGTGCGGACGCCGCTGGCGCGGATGGTGCTCGCGCGAACGCCGCGCGTGGGGCCGCCGAGAGTGCGGCATTCGCCGGTGCGAATGTGGGTGGCGCGAACGGCGCTAGCGCGAATGCCGCCCGTGAGACTGCCGAGGACGCGGCTCCCGCCGGTGCGAATGGCTCCGGCTCTGGCGCTAGCGCGGATGGCGCTGGCGCGGGCGGCTCTGGCTCTGGCGCTAGCGCGGATGGCGCTCGCGCGGGCGGCTCGGGTGCGGGTGCGGGTGCTTCCGAGGGTGTGGGTGGGCGTGATCGTGGTCGTGACCGTGGTCGGGGTGGTGTGCGGTCGTCGTGGGTGGTGGTGGGGTCGGTTCGTGAGGTGGCCCAAGAGCTGGCGCTGACCCCGCTTCCCGATGACGTGGACATGTGCCTGGCCG
>NZ_VJVX01000041.1:0-79158 GCF_008033685.1 Microbispora sp. CSR-4 | reverse complement strand
CTCCCCCTGGGAGAACGGCCACAGCTCGATCGTCTCCATGCGTGTCGTGGTGAATCGGTCGCAGGGCACGTGGTGAATCGGTCGCGGGGTACGTGAGCCGTTGGTCGCCGAGGGATGTGGCGGACGAGGTGCACGAGGTCTCGGCTCCAGCTGAGAGCGATCAGGGCGTTCTGCGAATATTGTGACTCTGGTCCTGAAGGTCTACCGCGGAGTCACCCCCTATGAGCGAGCTAAGCGAGCCGGCAGCCGTACAGCCCGAGCGGAGCGACCCGGCGGCGCTGCGGCAGGCGCTGGCGGAGGCGGTGGAGCGGGCCTCCGGCGCGGCGGAGCTGGCCCGGCTGATCACGGACTACCAGCGTCGGCTGGAGGAGGCGGCGCGCTCGGAGGCCGAGGCGCTGACGAAGATGCGTGAGGCCGAGGCGCGGCTGAAGACCGTCGAGCGGCAGAACGCGCAGCTCGCCAAGCAGCTCGCCGAGCAGAAGTACCAGACCGAGGTCGCCAACTGGAAGCTCGCCTCGCTCCAGGAGAACCGGTGGATCAAGCTCGGCGACGCGATCCACAGCAAGAACCCCGGCACGGTGGCCAGGACGCTCAAGGCGCCGGTCAGGAAGCGCCCCGCGCCCAAGCGCTCGGACTTCAAGCCGGAGATCCCCGCCGTCCCCGAGGTGAAGGCGGCCCCCGCCGCGCCCGAGCCCAAGGCCCCGCAGGTCTCCGCGCCGCTCGCCGAGTCGTTCACGGTGCCCAAGGGCCCGACGGCCCGGCCGTACATGACGGTGGCCGCGATCGTCGACCGGCAGACCGAGGCGCTGCTGCGCTACGAGTGGCGGCTGGTGACCAACTTCGGCCCGGACAACTGGGAGGCCATGCTCGACCAGCAGCAGCCGCACGTGCTGTTCGTCGAGTCCGTACGGCCCGGCCCCAGGCAGGGCAACGGCGGGCGCTGGCTGGAGGCGCTGGCGGGCGAGACGCGTGCGCTGCGCGACCTGGTGGCGGCCTGCCACAAGCGGGGGATCAAGACGGTCTTCTGGCACTCGGGCGGCGCGGTGTCGCGGGCCGTCCCTGCGGCCGAGCACTTCGAGTACGTGCTGGCCACCACCGAGGCCCGCGCCCGCGAGTGGCGCTCCGCGCTGCGGCACGAGCGGGTCGGCGTGCTCCCGCACGCCATCCAGCCGCGCGTGCACAACCCCATCCCCGCCGAGGGCGGCAGGACCGGGGAGATCGTCACCCTCGGCACGGTCACCCCGCCGGCCGGCGGCGCGGCCTGGCAGCCGCTGGCCGGGCAGGGCGACGACAAGACGTCGTACGACGACGTGCTGACGGCCTACCGGCGGCCGGCCCTGGTGATCGCGGGCGCCGACGCCGAGCCGAGGGTGATAGGAGAGGTCGCGGCCTGCGGCACCCCGGTGCTCCAGGTGCGGGCCGGGGCCAAGGGCGAGGAGATCCTCGCGGCGGCGGAGATCCTCATGGCCGACGAGGGACGGCTGGCCAGGGAGGCCCACCTCGCCTGGCGGGCCCGCACCAGCGTCACCCCGCTGCTCGACCCGATCCTCGACACCCTCGGTGTGCCGAGCGTGCGCGGCAGCGGCGTGATCTCGGCGATCACCGCCGTCTCCGACCCTGCGGAGCTTGACCGCCTGCTCGCCCAGATCACCCGTCAGGTCGAACGGCCCGGCCAGATCGTGATCGTCGCGGACGGCCTCGACGCGGGCCTGGTGGACAAGACCGTCCGCCAGTCGTGCCCGGACATCGACGTTGTGGTCCGCGCCACGGGCGAGCCGATCACCCGGGGCGCCGCCCTCGACCGCGCGGTGCGGCTCGCCGACGGCGACTACGTGGCCGTGCTCGATGCCAGGGACCTGTACGGCGAGCACTACCTGGCCGACCTCGTCCGCCACTTCGCCTCCACCGACGCCGAGGTGCTGGGGAAGGCGTCGTTCTACGCCCACCTGCCGGCGACCGGCGCGACCCTGCTGCGCCAGCCGGAGGCCGAGCACCGGTTCCTCCCCGAGGTGGCCGGGGGCACCGTCCTGGCCCGCCGCCAGGTGCTCACCGAGCTCGGCTTCGGCGACGTCTCGGAGGAGTGGGGCGAGGTCCTGATGCGGCAGTGCCGTACGGACGGGGTGCGGGTCTACTCGGCCGACCGCTACTCCTACGTGTGCGTCCGCGACTCGGCCGAGGGCTCGCTGCTCGGCTCGGCGCGCATGGAGGGATTCGTCCCGGCCGAGCCCCTCGCCTTGCTCTGACCTCACCGGCGAGGTCGGCCTAGACTGG
Source organism: Microbispora sp. CSR-4 (assembly GCF_008033685.1). Lineage (NCBI taxonomy): Bacteria > Bacillati > Actinomycetota > Actinomycetes > Streptosporangiales > Streptosporangiaceae > Microbispora > Microbispora sp. CSR-4. Next base: position 76,887 of record NZ_VJVX01000041.1, on the reverse strand, counting down.
CCGCGATGACCACCACAGCCGTCCCGGCAGCGTGATGATCGAGGAGCTGCGCGGCGTTCTCGGCGCCGCGCCGGTGCCGCAGGGATCGTGGGAGCGGGACGCGTGCTTCGTCTCCACGGCCGCGCTGCGTAAAACGGCGCTGCGTAAAACGGCGGCGCTGCCCGGAACAGCGGCGCTGCGAGGAGCGGCGGCGCTGCCTGAAACGTCCGCGCTGCCTGAAACGTCCGCGCTGTCTGGAACGGCGGTGCCGGGGGGAACGGCGGAGTCCCCTGCCGAGGCGGCGGAGCGGCTCGCGACCCGGCTGCGCGCGGTGCCCGGCGTCCGTCGGGTGGACGTCCGTCCGAACGGCTTCCTCGTCATCGGCGTCGCCACGCCGGGACGGATCGTCGAAGACGTCCTGGCCTCGCCCCGGCGGCCGGGAGCCGCCCCGGTCGCCGTGCCCCGACCGGGAGCCGTGCACTCGCAGCCGGGGGCCGCCGTGTCCCCGCAGCACGCGGCGCCGTGGCCGGACTTCCCCCGCACCTGGGACAACCCCGGTTTCGCCGTACGGTACGCGTACGTGCGGGCGGGAGCCGTACGGCGATGGGCGGGCGATCTGGGTGTGCGGACCGGCGTGGCGGCGCGGCCCGAGCTGCTCGACGGCCCGTTCGACCGGGCCGTGCTGCGGGTGCTGGCCGAGCTGCCGAGCAGGCGGGAGAGCCGCGACCCGGGATGGGCGGCGTACCTCGAACGGCTGGCCGAGGCCTACCACACCGCCGTCGAGCGCGCGTCCCCGATTCCCATGGGCGATGAGCCGCCGTCGGAGGTCCACGCGGCCCGGGTGCGGATGGGGGAGGCGGTGCGCCTCGTGCTCGGCGAGGGGCTGGTGGAGCTGGGTGTCACCCCGCCCGGCAAAATCTGAGTCAAACCCGCCGATAGCCGGAAGCAATGCCGTCAACGACCTGCGGACCTGAATATCTTCCTTCCGGGCCGTCTCGCAGGGTGAACAGCAGGCGCGAGTGAATCGCAGGGTCGGCTAGCCTCGTTCGGGTGAGTCGATTCGCCCACCCAGCCGGCGACCTGCACGCCGCTTCATCTATCGTCGCCGTGACCGCCGGACTGCCAGAGGAGCGTCCGCAGCACGTGCCCGCCGACCTCAACGCGCTCGAACCGGCCATCTGGCCGCGAACGTCCGGCAGGGCCGACGGCGCCGTCACCATCGGCGGAATCGACGTACGCGACCTGGCGAAGGAGTTCGGCACGCCTCTGTACGTCATCGACGAGGAGGACTTCCGCTCACGCTGCCGTGAGTATCGATCCGCCTTCCACGACGGCGAGGTCCACTACGCCGCCAAGGCGTTCCTGTGCCGCGAGGTCGCCCGCTGGATCGACCAGGAGGGCCTCGGCCTCGACGTGTGCAGTGCCGGTGAGCTCGCCGTGGCGCTCAGCGTCGGCTTCCCGCCCGAGCGGATCACGATGCACGGCAACAACAAGTCGCTCGCCGAGCTGGAGAGGGCCGTCCAGGTCGGCGTGGGCCACATCGTGGTCGACTCGTACGAGGAGATCGCCCGCCTCGGCTTCCTCGCGGACAAGCACGGCGTGCGGCCGAAGGTGATGATCCGGGTGACCGTGGGCGTCGAGGCCCACACCCACGAGTTCATCGCGACCGCCCACGACGACCAGAAGTTCGGCCTGTCGCTGAGCAGCGGCGCCGCCGCCGAGGCGGTGCGGCGCATCCTCGCGCTGCCGCAGCTCGAACTGGTCGGTCTGCACTCGCACATCGGGTCGCAGATCACCGACACCGGCGGGTTCGAGGTCGCGGCCCGCCGCCTGGCCAGGCTGCTGGTCGAGATCAAGGAGGAGCACGACGTCGTGCTCCCGGAGCTGGACCTCGGCGGCGGATACGGCATCCCGTACGTGGTGGGCGACGAGTCCCTGGACGTCAAGGTCATCGCGGACAGCCTGCGGGAGATCGTCACGAAGGTGTGCGAATCGGCCGGGCTGCCCGTGCCCCGGCTCACGGTCGAGCCGGGCCGTTCGATCGCCGGAGTGTCCGGTGTGACCCTGTACGAGGCCGGTACGGTCAAGGACGTGGAGGGCCTGCGCACGTACGTGAGCGTGGACGGCGGGATGAGCGACAACATCCGCACCGCCCTCTACGGAGCCGAATACACGGCCGTGCTCGCCTCCCGAGTGAGCCAGGCGGCGCCGATGCTGTCGCGCCTGGTCGGCAAGCACTGCGAGAGCGGCGACATGGTCGTGCGCGACCTCTACCTGCCGGGCGACCTGGCCCCCGGAGACCTGATCGCCGTCGCCGGCACCGGCGCCTACTGCCGGTCGCTGGCCAACAACTACAACTATCTGCCCAAGCCCGCCGTCGTCGCGGTGTCCAACGGCCAGGCGCGGGTCATCATCCGCAGAGAGACCGAGGACGACCTGCTCAGGGGGCAGCTGTGACCGCCCGCCCCGAGCAGTCCGGCGGCGAAGCGAGGAGGCATCGTGAGTAAGGCCAAACCGGCGCTCAGGGTCGCGCTGCTGGGCTGCGGCGTCGTCGGTTCGCAGGTCGTGCGCCTGCTCCGCGAGCAGTCCGACGACCTGGCCGCCCGTGTCGGCGCCCCACTGGAGCTGGCCGGCGTGGCCGTGCGCAGGCTGGGGCGCAAGCGGGACACCGACGTGGACCCCGCCCTGCTCACGACCGACGCGGAGGCCCTGGTCACCCGCGACGACGTGGACATCGTGGTCGAGGTGATCGGCGGCATCGAGCCGGCCAGGTCGCTGATCCTCGCCGCCATGGCGCACGGCAAGTCCATTGTGAGCGCCAACAAGGCGCTGCTGGCCGAGGACGGCGCGACGATCCACCGGGCCGCCCGCGAGAACGGCGCCGACCTCTACTTCGAGGCCAGCGTCGCCGGGGCGATCCCGCTGCTGCGCCCGCTGCGCGAGTCGCTGGCCGGCGACCGGGTGCGCCGCGTGCTGGGCATCGTCAACGGCACGACGAACTACATCCTCGACAAGATGGACTCCACCGGCGCCTCGTTCAACGACGCCCTGGAGGAGGCCCAGGCGCTCGGGTACGCCGAGGCCGACCCCACCGCCGACGTCGAGGGCTTCGACGCCGCAGCCAAGGCCGCGATCCTGGCCGGCATCGCCTTCCACAGCCGGGTGACGGCCGCCGACGTGCACCGCGAGGGCATCACGGAGATCACCGCGGCCGACGTCGCCTCCGCCAAGGGCATGGGGTACGTCATAAAGCTGCTGGCCATCTGCGCCCGCTCCGACGACGGCAAGACGGTCGGCGTCCGGGTGCCCCCCGCCATGATCCCGAGGTCGCACCCCCTGGCCGGGGTGCGCGAGGCGTACAACGCCGTCTTCGTGGAGGCCGAGTCGGCCGGGCGGCTCATGTTCTACGGCGCGGGCGCGGGCGGCGCGCCGACCGCCAGCGCCGTGCTGGGCGACATCGTGGCCGTGGCGCGCAACCGCATCGCGGGCACGCGCGGGCCGGAGGAGTCGACGTACGCCGATCTCAAGGTCCACCCGATGGGCGACAGCATCACCCGCTATCACGTGTCGCTCGACGTCGCGGACAAGCCCGGTGTGCTCGCCCGGGTGGCCGAGATCTTCGCGAGGCACGACGTGTCGATCCAGACGGTGCGGCAGGAGGGGCGGGGCGACGACGCCCAGCTCGTGCTGGTGACCCACCGGGCCAGCGACGCCGCCCTGTCGGCCACGATCAAGGACCTGCGCGACCTGAACATCGTCCGCGCGGTCGCGAGCGTCATGCGGGTCGAGGGCGACGACACGCCCTGACACCGAAGGCGGAAACGTGCGCTGAAGGGACTCCCGGGTGCTCCACCCGGGAGTCCCTGTCACGTCTGCCGATCATGCCCGTACGGGTCCCGCGTCGCCGTGCGGCGGCTCCAGCGGCGTACGGCAGGCCCCCGGCACGGGCTCTTGCCGCCGCCACGCCATAACCAGCCGCAACCGTGGACGACGGGCCGCGCGTCTCCGGCCGTCGTCATCTGATCACAAAGGGTCTCCAGACACCGGCGGAATAACCCTGCCGCACGCCTCTGACCAGCCAGGATGTCACCCGTAATGCCTTAACGGGGACACCGCACGGATGGAGGAGATCGGCAGATGGGCAAGAGGAGCGTCGCCGCACCGGCGGCGGCTGTCGCAGGACTGGCGCTGGTCGCGGCGCTCATGGTCGCGTCCACGACGTCACCCGCCGGGGCGGCGGAATGTCCGGAGTCGACCACCTGTCCGACGACCATGACCTTCACCGTGAACGCCCCTGACGGCCTCACGATCACCGTGCCGAACGGACCCGTGAGCACCGGCAGCGGCGTGCCCGGCGACCCCATCAGCGGCCAGCTCGGCGCGGTCACCGTGTCCGACGAGCGAGCCGCGCTCACCGCGACATGGGTGGCCACGGTGTCGGCCGCGGCGGGAGGTTTCACCACCGGTGGCGGCACCGCCCCGGAGACCATCCCCAACAGCGACGTCCTCTACTGGTCCGGCGCGGCGACGGCCACGACCGGCACCGGAACCTTCGTGCCGGGACAGGAGGACGCGGGTGATGCCGAGTCGCTCGACGAGACGCGCACCGCGTTCAGCAAGACGACCGGCTCCGGCAACAACTCCGCCACGTGGAACCCCACCCTTGTCGTCAACGTCCCCGACGCGGCCGTCGCGGGCACCTACACCGGCACGGTGAACCACTCCGTTGCCTGACCGCACAGCCCGCAGGATCATCGCCTCCGGCCTGCTCGCGCTCGTGTCGTACGCCGCGGCCGTCTCACCGGCGGCGGCGTACGACCATGAGGGAGAGCAGGGGCGGTTCGGCATCCGGCTGCTGGAGATCCCCGAGAACCGGCTGGACGACCCGCGCTCGCACGCGTTCATCGTCGACCACGTGAACCCCGGCACCACCTTCACCCGGCGTCTTGAGGTCTTCAGCACCTCATCCGAGCCGCGGCACGTGACGGTGTATCCCGCCGCGGCACGGGTCGGCAACGGCGGGGTCACCTTCGCCCCCGGCCGTGCCGGCAACGAGCTGACCTCCTGGATCACGCTCGACCGTACGGAAGTGGACGTGCCGCCGCATGGTCACGTCCCGGTGACGGCCACCGTCGCGGTGCCGCCCACGGCGTCCAAGGGCGAGCGGTACGCGGTCATCTGGGCGGAGATCTCCTCGGCCTCGCCCGGCCCGTCGGGCAACATCGCGCTCGTCAACCGGGTCGGCGTCCGCACCTACCTGGACGTGGGCCCGGGCGGCGATCCGCCGACGAGTTTCCGGATCGGCGAGGTGACCGCCGGGCGCACCGACGACGGACGGCCCCGGCTGGTGGCCGAGGTCGGCAACACGGGGGAGCGCGCCGTCGACCTGGAGGGTGAGGTGCGGCTGTCGGAGGGGCCGAGCGCGCTCAGCGCCGGGCCCTTCCGCAGCGCCGGCGCCACCACCCTGCCTCCCGGCGGCCATGGTCAGGTGGCCGTGCTGCTGGGTGACGACCTGCCCGCCGGGCCCTGGAAGTTCCGGTTCATCGTGCGCAGCGGCCGCGTCAGCCGTACGACGACCGGGACGATCACCTTCCCCGCGGCCGGGGAACGGGCGGTGGCGAAGGGCGATCCCAGTGTGCCGGTCCTCGCCGCCTGCGCCGCCGCGGCCATCGCGGCCGCGATCCTGCTGGTCATGAACCTTCGCCGCTTCCGCCGCCGCCCCCTGGACGGCGAAGCCGCCTGACCGGCGTAACGGCGAAGCCCGCGTGACCAGCCCAGCGGTGTCTGACCATCCCGACGTGAAGGTGCCAGACCTGCCCGGCGGCGAGGGTCGCGTGACTCGACAGCGCGTGATCGGCCCGGTGGCGTGGACGTCCTGGACGTTGCGCGAGGGGCGGGTCAGCGCTGCGCCAGGGCCCTGCGGACCGCGTCGAGGGCCTCCTCCTCGGAGGCCCCGAGATGCCGTACGGCCGCGGCGAACGCCTCGGCGGCCTCACGCAGGCGCAGCCGTCCGCCCTCGGCCGCGAGATCGGTGATCGTCGCCGCGCGGCCCCGGCGCAGCTCGACCAGGCCCTCGTCGCGCAGTTGCTGGTAGCCCCGCAGCACGGTGTGCAGGTTGATGCCGAGCGCGGCGGCGACGGCCCGCGCCGACGGCAGCTTGTCCCCGGGACCCGCCGCACCCCTGGCGACCGCCGAGCGCACCGAGGCCGCCACCTGGTCGGCCAGGGGCTGCGCCGAGGACGGATCGACGACGATCAGCACCCGGCGTCTCCCCTCGCGCGGGCGAGGGACGCGTTGACCAGCGCGGCGGCCGTCTCGGCGTCGCGGGTCGAATACAGGAACTCCCGCCCGTCGGGGAGCCGCAGCGCCAGCACCGGCTCCCGTCCGCTCACGTATCCCCACCCCCTGCTGCCGCCGATTATGCCGAGCCCCCTGCCGGACGCCTCCGGCCGCACCGACGCGAAGAGCACCGTGTCGTACGGCACGACCCGCCGCAGGCCGCCGAGCCCCGGCAGGCTGACCTCGACGCCGCCGCCGTCGATGCGGAGCCGGGTGCGCGCCGAGAGGATCGCGGCGAGCCCCATCAGCGCCATGAGCGTCGCCCCCTGCCAGGAGCGGGAGAGGTTGAAGAGCCCGAACCAGCCGAAGGCGAGCATCGCCGCCCCCAGCAGGAGCGAGCGCGGATACCAGGCGGACGCGGCGTAGACGGCCCGCCGGCCCGGCGCGAGCGGCAGCAGAGGCACTCCCAGGGGCGGTCGTGCGGCGTCCTGCTGAGGGCCGTGGTGCTGGGGGGAGTCGTACACGAGCCACCTCCCAAACTGTTTGCATGTCACTATAATAATCAAACAGTTCCGTGAGGAGTCCCCGCCGAGATCTCGTACGGTGGAGCCCGGCATGTCCGGAAGGCGGGGCGGTCGCGGGCAACGACTCGATCGGATAACAGCCCGCCGATCCGCGCGCCGGTGCGTGTTCGATGTCCTTTGACGTCGCCGAAATGATCAGATTCGTAGGGGGAAGCGTGGTTACGGGCGAGGCGGTCCGGACGTCCACTCACCGGGCGGATGCCGAAGCGAAGGACTGGCCTCGCTGGACACCGCTGCTCGCGGGCCTGCTGACCACCTGTGTCGCGATCTCCGGCACCACGGCGTCGCTGTCGGCCGACGAGGTGGCGACCTACAGCGCCGCGGTGGCCCGGCCGCTGAGCGGGCTGTGGGGGCTCGTCCAGCAGATCGACGGCCACTTCCTGCCCTACTACCTGCTCATCCACGTCTGGTCGTGGCTGGGGGAGGCCGAGTGGTGGCTGCGCCTGCCCTCGGCCCTCGCGGCCGGGGTGGCGGCGGGTTTCCTGGCCGACCTCGGCCGCCGGCTGGCCGGTCCCCGCGCGGGCGTGCTGGCCGCGGCGCTGTTCGCCATATTGCCGTCGGTGTCCTACCACGGCGCGAACGCCCGGCCGTACGCGTTCGCGGCGGCGGCGGCCGTCATCTCCGCGTGGACGCTGCACCGGGTGGCCGAGGCGCCCACCGGCTCCCGGACCCGCTGGTACGCGGCGTCGGTGGCCCTCCTCGGCTGCACCCACCTGTTCTCGGTGCTGGTGCTCCCGGCCCAGTTCCTGGCCGCCCTGCTGGTGCTGCCCCGCCGTACGTTCCTGACCAGGATCGTTCCCGCGACGGCGGTGGGGTGCGTGCCCCTCGCGATCCTCGCGCTGGTCGGCTGGGGCGAGCGCCACGCGATCAGCTGGATCGCGCCGCACGGGCCCGACGTGCTGCTGAAGTTCCCCAAGCACGCGGCGGGCTCCGACCTCGCCGGGCCGCCGCTGTTCGCCCTCGCCGTCGTGGGGGTGGTGATCCTGCTGCGCAGGTCGGTGCCCTGGGGCGTCCTCGCAGGCGGCTGGCTCGTCCTCCCGCCCGTGCTGCTGCTCATGGTCGACATGCTGGTGACCCCGGCCTACGTGGACCGTTACGTGTTCGTCGCGGCACCCGCCCTGGCCCTGGCGGCAGGCGTGGCGCTGGCCTCGGTGCGCCTGACCCCCGTCCCCTTCGCGCTGGTCAGCGTGCCCGTCGTGCTGGCCGTCGCGGCGCTGGGGCTGCCCGCGCAGGCCGACTATCGGCAGCGCAACGGCCACTACGACGACTTCCCCGGCGCGCTCGGCGTGATCCAGGCACGGGAGCGCCCCGGCGACGCCATCGTGTACGGCCAGAGCCGGCTGCGCACCGGCTTCGTCTACTACGGCCGGGAGAAGCTGCCCGACGACGTGCTTCTCAAGGGGCAGGGCCCCGCCTTCGAATACGTGGAGCGGGACGACCTGGCCGAGGCCCTGGCCGGGCACCGCCGGGTCTGGGTGGTCTGGCGGGGGACGAAGCAGGCCGGGCTGACGGGAAAGAAGATCCCAAGGGTGGCCTCCGTACGCGCGGCCGGATACCGTCTTTCGACGGCCTGGCATTCCGCGGAGCTGCCGGGCCTCACCGTCGCACTGTTCGAGCGCGCTCGTGGCAAGGGCTGAGCGATGTGGACCGTTTCATTACGGTTGGACATCGCGTTCAAGAGCGATTGCCGTGAGTGAGTAAAGTTCTTCTCCATGCGACTTACGGTGAAGAGACTTATTCCGGCCTGTCTCCTAACCGCGGCGTCGATCGCGGGACTCCAGCACACTGCCGTCGCGGCGGCAGGATCGGCCGTCCCGGCGCACGTTACACAACAGGGAGCGCGGGCGGCCGGGGTGCCGACAGTGGTCCTCACCTTCGACGACAGCACGGTCGACCACCTCGCCGTCGCCAAGATGCTGAGCAGGCGCGGTCTCAAGGGCACCTTCTACGTCAACAGCGGCCGCCTCGGCAAACGCGGCTTCCTGAGCGTGGCCGCGGTGCGGGCCATCGCGAAGCTGGGCCACGAGATCGGCGGGCACACCCCCCATCATCCGCATCTGCCGGAGGCGTTCGACGCCGCCCAGCAGGCGGAGATCTGCGACGACAGGCGGGCGCTGCTGAAGATGGGGTTCGCCGTGCGCTCGTTCGCCTATCCGTTCGGGGCCATCGACGAGTCGAGCAAGCGGATCGCGATGGGCTGCGGCTACAACAGCGCGCGTGACATCAACGGCCTCTACCGGCCCGACAGCTGCCGTGCCTGCCCGGTCACCGAGACGATCCCGCCCGCGGACCCCGCCGCCGTACGGGCCACGAGCCAGTCGCGCCTGCCGCGTACCGCCCGCACGCTGCGCGAGTTCGTCACCCGCGCCCAGCAGGAGAAGGACCCCGGCATGGTGACCTTCGTCTTCCACGAGATCAAGAACGAGCCGCGGGACCAGTACGCGACGGCGCCCAAGGAGTTCGCCGCCTTCATCGACTGGGTGGCCAAGCAGCGGAAGGCCGGGAAGATCGACGTGCGGACGATGGGCGACGTGGTCGGCGGGGGAGTGTCGCCCGTGCCGTGATCCCGTCGCGCCGCGTCACAGCCAGTGGTCAGGTGACCTTCACGGTCACAGGGATTCACAAGGTTCGGCTGATACAAGTTGACGAGCCTGTAAACGGACGCGCAGGAGGGACACCGTGACGGTGACGACCGGCATCTGCTCGCCGTACGGCTTCACGCGCGGCCCGACCGAGGAGACCGCGACGCTGTCCTGGGACGACGGGCGGTGGTCGGTGGGAGGCCGCCCGCTGGCCGTCCCCCCGGAGGCCGACGACGTCGCAGCCCTCCGGCCGCTGCGCGGGCTTCGCGTGGAGTGGCCGGAGCGGCCCGCCGCCGGGGCGTTGGAGGCGGTCGCCGCCCTGGCCGCCGCGGGGGTGCCGCTCACCGGCCAGGACCCGCCGGGGTGGGTGCGGGATGCCGATCCCGTGCTCGCCGGCCTGATCACGGCCTGGACTCCCGAGGCCGACGACGGCAGGCCCGACTCGGTCGCCGACCTGCGCAGGGAGGAGCACAGCGTGCGCCTGCGCAGGCACGCGCTGCGGGCCGCGGGCGTCGGCACCGGCCTCGCCCCGGTGACCGTCGTCATGGCCACGCGGCGGCCCCACTACGTGGCCCACGCGCTGCGGCAGCTCGCCCGCCAGCGCGGCGTCGGCCTTGAGGCGATCGTCGCCCTGCACGGGTTCCCGGCCGCGCGGGTGCGGGAGGCGCTCGCGGAGTTCCCCCACCCGATGACGGTCGTCGAGGCCGATCCGGACGCGCCGCTCGGGGCCGTGCTCAACATGGCGGCGGCACGGGCGTCCACCGGCATCGTCACCAAGTGGGACGACGACGATTGGTACGGTCCAGAGCACCTGGCCGACCTGCTGCTCACCATGGCCTATTCCGGCGCGGAGCTGGTCGGGACCGCTCCGGAGTTCTTCTACCTCCAGCCCCTCGACGCGACGATCCGCCGCGTCGACTACAGCAGCGAGGTGTGGGCCGACCACGTCGCGGGCGGCACGATCATGCTCGGCCGTGAGACCTTCGAGCAGGCCGGCGGCTTCGGGGAGCTGGACCGCGGCGAGGACGCGCACCTCCTGCGGGCGGTCGCGGCGGCCGGCGGCCGGGTCTACCGCACCCACGGCCTGGGCTACGTCCTACGGAGATCGGTCGGCGCCGAACACACCTGGAACCTTCCTCTTGCCCACTTCCTGCGAGTAGCCGCGAACCAGTGGCGCGGCTTTCGCCCAAGTGTGATGTTGGAAGCACCATGACGCCACGCATAAGGGGAAACGACTACACCGTCCTTCGGCCGCCGGCCCTCGGGTCGTCGTGGACACCCCGTCTGCGGGTCAGCGTGGTGATCCCCGCCTACGCCGATCAGGCCAAGCTCGATCTCACGCTCGCCGGGCTGGCCAGGCAGACATATCCGGCCGACCTGCTCGAAGTGATCGTGGTCGACAACGGCACCGAGCCGCCGCTGCGCCTGTCGGAGATCCGGCCCCGCGACACGCGGCTGCTGGTCTGCGCGGCGCCGGGCCGGGCCAGGGCCCGCAACACCGGCCTGGCCGCCGCGACGGGCGACGTCATCCACTGGATGGACTCCGACGTCGTGCCCGAGCCGGAGGAGGTGGAGGCGCACATGCGCTGGCACCACCTCGCGCCCTATCTGTCGGTCACCTCCTACCTGCGCTTCACCACCGCCCCGCTGCCCGGCCCCGCCGACGTCGCGCGTACGGACGACCTGGCGAAGCTCTTCGAGCCGGCCGAGCCGCACGCCTGGATCGAAGACCTGGTGGAGCGGTCGGACGGGCTGGTCAACTCGCCGCGGCCGTTCAGCATCCACATCGGTGGCGCGTCGTCGGTCTCCGCCCGGCTGTTCGAGCGGGCCGGGCCGATGGACCCGGAGATGATCCTCGGCCAGGACACCGAGATGGGATACCGGCTCGCCCAGGCGGGCGCGGTCTTCATCCCCGACCCGCAGGCCAGGGCCTATCACCTCGGCCCGTCGATGCGCATGCGCGACAGCGCGCCGATCAGCCGGGTCAGCCACGCCCTGGTGACCGATCGGGTGCCCGGCTATCGGTGGCTGCGCACCCATCCCTCCCGCCAGTGGAAGGTCCCGCAGGTGGAGGTCCTGGTGGACGCCACCGCCGGGTCGTACGACGAGGTCAGGGCCACTGTGGACGGCGTGCTGGCAGGCACGGTGACCGACCTCGCCGTGGTGCTGACCGGCCCGTGGGACGAGCTCGCGCCCGAGCAGCGCGCGCCGCTCAAGGACCCGAACCTCGACCTCGTGCTGCTGCGGGCCCACTACACCCACGAGGGCCGGGTGCGGCTGGCCACCACGGTGCCCGACACCCAGTCGCCCTACCGCCTGCGCATCCCGCCCGGCTGGGTGCCCGAGGAGGACGGTCTCGGCCGGCTTCTCGACGTGCTGCGCGGCCGGGAACGCGGCCTGGTGAGCGTGCTCCTGGCCGAGAACGCCGAGGGCGTCACCGCCGCCCGGCTGGAGCGCACCGAGGCGTTCTCCCGCGCCGCACTCGTCGCCGAGGAGGGCGAGGACCTCGACGACGCCGTCGACGAGATGTTCGGCGTCTACTGGGTCGACGGCGAGACCTTCGGCTTCCGTACGGCCGAGGAGGCTCCGGCCTTCATGAGCGCGCGCGCCGCCTATCGCAAGCGGGTCAAGGCGGAGGCCGAGGTCGAGCGGCTGACCAAGGAGGTCGAGCGGCTGCGGGAACAGGTGACCAAATGGCGCGGCGAGGCCGGGCGGTGGCGCAAGTCCGCCGTCGAGTTCCGCCGTGAGATGGGCACCCTGCGGCGGCAGGTCTCGGTGCTGCGCGGGCAGGTCTCGGCGCTGCACCGCACCCGGGGCCTGCGCGGCATCGCCCGCGGCCTGCGTCGCCCTTTCACGTTCAAGAAGACCTGACCCCGCCCCCGCCACCGCTCAGGGCGGGGCAGCGATCCGGGGCGCTGCGGGTCAGGAGCGGCGGAACAGGCCGCGGCGGCGCGGCGCCGCCGCCTCCGGTCGCGGGGCCTGGGCCGCGGCCGGTTTCGGGCTCGCCGTGGCCTGTGGCTTGCCGGCGTTCGGCGGGGTGGATTTCGGCGCGGCCTGTGGCACGGCCGGTTTCGCCGCCGCCGCGGGAGGCGTCTCGAACTCGCTTGCCGCGGCGTGCCGTACGCCGTGGGTCTGGGCGATCACGCCGGCGGGGTCCTCGCCCGGCGCGGCGAGCCGGCGGGCGCGCGCGACGGCCTCGGTCCGCTCCAGGGTGGCCGTGCCTCCGCCGGGCAGGTCGAGGACCAGCAGGCCGATGCGCTCCTCCAGCATCGCCTTGACCGCCCGCTCCAGCAGGGCCGGAGCCGGAGGGCTGCCGACGGGCGCGGTGTAGCGGAAGGGGACGGGCGCGGCGGTCGGCGCCGCCTGGTCCGCGAACCGCACCCGCGCGTCGTGCCCGAACGCCGCCTTGACCAGGGCGAGATCGAACGCTCCGGTCCCCGGCGCCCACCTGCGTCCGCCGTCGAGCGACGACCACGGGCCGGCCAGCGTGACCACGACGTCGGTGAGCGTGCCGCGCAGCACCGCGTCGACCGCCGCGACGATCGCCCGCTCGTCCGCCCCCGTGACGTCGAAGACGACCTCCACGTACGGCACGAGCCAGCGCCGGCCGGGCTCCTTGCGCAGGTCACGGCGGAGCGGGACCCGGTGTGCCAGGTGGGTCTCGACGAGCCGGACGATCGACTTGCCGTGCTCGCCACGCTGGGCCGGCAGGCCGAGATGCACGGCACGGGCCTCCATGTCGGGAACGAACACCGCCCCCGCCTGGGCGAGCCGGTAGGCGAACTCGGTGTCCTGGCCGCGCCCCACCTCGGGATCGAAGCCCCGGACGTCGTCGAGCAGGGCCCGCCGCAGGGAGACCGTCGGGCCGGTGCACACCTGGTAGGGGTTCTTGCTGGCCCGCAGGCCGTCGAGGCGGCGGATGGTCTCCTCGGTCGAGCTGGACACCAGCGCGGACGGGTCGAACAGGTCCTCGGGCGAGCCGTGCCGTACGGCCTCGTGGACCTGCGCCGGAGTGAGGGCGGGCTCCTCGGCGAACTTCTTGCCGCCGATGGTGACGAGATAGTCGGTGAGGTGATGCCAGCGGAACAGCGCCTCCAGGTGCTCCCGCGAGATCACCATGTCGGCGTCGAGACGCTGCACGATCTCGCCCTCGGCCGCCGCGATGCCGGCGTTCATCGCGTGTCCGGCGCCCCATCCGCCGGGCGGCACGACCACGACGCGGGTGTTGTCGGGCCGCAGGTCGGGCAGGCGCAGCGGAGGGTCGCTGCGGTCGTCCACGACGATCACCTCGATGAGGTGCGCGGGATAGGTCTGCGCGGCCAGCGCGGCCAGCGTCAGGTCGAGGCGGTGCTGCCCGCCGTGCGCGGGGATGACGACACTCGCGCTGAGCGTGGGCGTCCACTCGCCGATGGGCGGTGGCGTGAGCGGAGAGTAGTCGTTGTGGCGAATCCGCGGCCGGGGCTGGGGCTCCATGCCCGTCAGGTGGGCCAATCCTCGTCCTTCACAGCGTTGGTCAAAAGGTTGCTCCACCCTAGCGAAAGCGGCCGACGGTTCCCTAAGGTGACGCCCAATATGTCCATTTGGTGGACAACGGAGTCCGCACGTCAGACGGTTGGCCGTAGACTCGGTGACCGATACCCCTGGTGACACGCGTACGCGCGCGTGGGAGGAGCGACCAATGTTCAGGGCTTGGCGTGGCCTGATCGAGGAGTACCGCGACCGTCTGCCGGTCTCCACGACGACGCCAGTGGTGACCCTGCTCGAGGGCGGCACGCCGCTCGTCCCGGCCAGGCGGGTGTCCCAGATCACGGGCTGTGACGTCCACCTCAAGGTCGAGGGTCTCAACCCGACCGGCAGCTTCAAGGACCGCGGCATGACCGTGGCGATCAGCAAGGCCGTCGAGGAGGGCGCCCAGGCCGTCATCTGCGCGTCCACCGGCAACACCAGCGCCTCGGCCGCCGCCTACGCCGTACGGGCCGGGCTGACCTGCGCCGTCCTCGTGCCGCGCGGGAAGATCGCGATGGGCAAGCTCGCCCAGGCGCTGGTGCACGGCGCCAGGCTGCTCCAGGTCGAGGGCTCGTTCGACGACTGCCTTGAGATGACCAGGAAGCTCGCGGAGACCTACCCGATCGCGCTGGTCAACTCCGTCAATCCGCACCGCCTGCAGGGTCAGAAGACGGCGGCCTTCGAGATCGTCGACGCGCTCGGCGACGCGCCCGACGTCCACTGCATCCCGGTCGGCAACGCCGGCAACATCTCGGCCTACTGGATGGGCTACAAGGAGTACGCCGAGGACGGCCTGGCCACCAAGCGCCCGCGCATGCTGGGGTTCCAGGCGAGCGGCGCGGCGCCGCTGGTCGGCGGCAGCCCCGTGACCCACCCGCAGACGATCGCCACGGCGATCAGGATCGGCAACCCCGCCTCGTGGCGGCTCGCCGAGGCCGCGCGCGACGAGTCCGGCGGCGACATCCAGGCCGTGACCGACCGCCAGATCGCCGCGGCGTACAAGCTGCTCGCGCAGGAGGAGGGCGTGTTCGTCGAGCTCGCCTCCGCCGCGAGCGTCGCCGGCCTGCTCCAGGCGCACGAGCAGGGCCTGCTCACGCCCGGGCAGCGGGTCGTGTGCACCGTGACCGGCAACGGCCTGAAGGACCCCGACTGGGCCATCTCCGGCGCCCCGGCGCCGGTGACGATCCCGATCGACGCCTACGCCGCCGCGGCCGCGCTCGGACTTGCCTGACCGGCCCCTATTCCCGCCCATAAAAGGGTTCAGGTGACGAATTGACGGACAGTCACGGCGTCGTCGTACGCGTGCCGGCGACGAGCGCCAACCTCGGCCCCGGTTTCGACAGCCTCGGCCTCGCCCTCGACCTGTACGACGAGGTGGAGGCCGAGATCTCCGGCTCGCCCGGCGTGCGGATCGAGGTGGAGGGCCAGGGCGCCGGTGAGCTGGACGAGGGCGAGGGCCACCTCGTCGTCAGGACGATGCGGGCGACGTTCGACCGCATGGGGTTCGCCCAGCCGGACGGCGTCGCGCTGCGCTGCCGCAACCGCATTCCGCACGCGCGGGGGCTCGGCTCGTCGTCCGCGGCGATCTGCGCCGGCATCCTCGCCGCCCGCGAACTCGTACGCGCGCGGGGCGCGGGGGATCTGCCGGACGCGGAGGTGTTCGCGCTGGCCACGGAGCTGGAAGGGCATCCCGACAACGTGGCGCCGTGCCTGGCGGGCGGACTCACCATCGCCTGGACCGACCAGTCGGGGGTGGCGAGTATGGTGAAACTGAGTCCGCACGAGGACGTCCGGCCGGTGGTTTTGATCCCGGATTTCCGGTTGTCCACGGAGGAGGCTCGGGGGCTGCTGCCGAAGGACGTACCGCATTCCGACGCGGCGGCCAACGCGGGGCGGGCGGCTCTGCTCGTCGCGGCGCTCACGCAGAGACCGGAACCGGATCTCCTGCTCGCCGCCACCGAAGACCGTCTGCACCAGTGGTACCGCGCTCCCGCGATGCCCCGCACCGCTGAACTGGTGCGACGGCTCCGCGAGGCCGGGGTGCCCGCCGTCGTCTCGGGGGCCGGTCCGACGGTTCTCGCATTGACGACACGGGACACCGAGGATTTGATCGCGCCAGAAGTGGGTAATGACTGGCACATCCAGCCAATGAACGTCGACCCGCTTGGTGCGTACGTTCGGTTTCCCGAGACACGCTGATGCTTCTTCGACCTTCAGGGAATAGCTGTGCGCGCTGGTGATGTTAGGCTGATAGCCGCACCAGGTGCCCCCGTGTTGGGTGCGTGCTTGTCATTCGCACATCGCTGCACTTCGCCTCGCGTCCTTCGACGCGGGCAGGGCGATTTCCCCGAAACCGTTTCCTCCAGTCGGCACACCTCCGGGTGGCATGACCAGAGGCGGCGTTCTCGGAGACATGCGCGTTCGAACCACCAAGACATCTGGTCGGTGGCGGCAATCCGGGGGATCGCCCCCGGGCACCTACCGCTCGCGGATCCCGAGGGTCATCGACACATGAGATTCGCGAAGCCCGACCCGGTCTGTCCCGCCGGGTCGCATCACCGGGACGCCTGGACGCACGATTCTGGCGCCCGACCCCTGGGAAGGACCCTTAGTTGAGCGACACCACCGAACTCCTCTCCGACGGCCAGGCCGCCGGCGACACCCCCACTTCCGCCCCGGCCCGTCCGCGACGTCGCTCCGGCACCGGCCTGGCTGGCATGGTGCTCCCCGAGCTTCAGGCCCTGGCGACCAGCCTCGGCATCACGGGGACCGGACGGATGCGCAAGAGCCAGCTCATCGCGGCCATCCAGGAGAAGCAGGGCGGATCGGGAGAGTCCGCGCCCGAGCCGAAGGCCGCCGCAGAAGCGCCCGCCGCCGCTGAGCGCCCCGCCCGTGGCCGCCGGGAACGTTCCCGCGCCGCCCAGGCTTCCGCGCCCGAGCCGGCGCCGGCCGCCGAGCCCGTCGCCGCGGCTCGTGAGGAGCGTCCCGTGGTCGAGGCTGCGCCCGCCGTGGCCGCCGAGGCCGCGCAGAACGGCGCCGCCACCGTCGCCGAGCCGCAGGCCGAGGCCGCCGCCCAGCCGGAGACCCGCAGCGAGCGGCCCGAGCGCGGCGACCGCCGCGAGCGCCGCACGCGCGGTGAGCGTGGCGAGCGGGGCCGTGAGCGCGACGGCCGCGGTGACCAGCGCGGTGACCAGCGCGCCGCCGACGCGGGAGACGGCGGCCAGGGCCGTCGTGACCAGCAGGGCCGTGGCGACAATCGTGGCGACAACCGCGGCGACAACCGCTCCGACGGGCGTGACGGCCGCGGCGACAGCCGTACGGACGGCCGCGCCGACGGCAAGGGCGACCAGCAGGGCGAGGACGGGCGTGGGCGCCGTGGCCGCTTCCGGGAGCGCGGCCGCCGCGGGCGCGACCGTTTCGAGGGCAACGAGCCGGTCATCAGCGAGGACGACGTCCTGATCCCGATCGCCGGCATCCTGGACATCCTCGACAACTACGCCTTCGTGCGCACCAGCGGCTACCTTCCGGGCGCGAACGACGTCTACGTCTCGCTCGCCCAGATCCGCCGCAACGGCCTGCGCAAGGGCGACGTCATCACCGGCGCCGTCCGGCAGCCGAGGGACGGCGAGCGGCGCGAGAAGTTCAACGCGCTCGTCCGCCTCGACACCGTCAACGGCATGGACCCGGAGCAGGCCCGTCAGCGGCCCGACTTCAACAAGCTCACGCCGCTCTACCCGCAGGAGCGCCTGCGCCTGGAGACCGAGCCCAACGTCCTGACCACGCGGATCATCGACCTCGTCTCGCCGATCGGCAAGGGCCAGCGCGGCCTCATCGTGTCGCCTCCCAAGGCCGGCAAGACGATGGTGCTCCAGGCGATCGCCAACGCGATCACGCGCAACAACCCCGAGTGCCACCTGATGGTCGTCCTCGTGGACGAGCGTCCGGAAGAGGTCACCGACATGCAGCGGTCGGTCAAGGGCGAGGTCATCCACTCGACCTTCGACCGCCCGGCCGAGGACCACACCACCGTCGCCGAGCTCGCCATCGAGCGGGCCAAGCGCCTGGTGGAGCTGGGCCACGACGTCGTCGTCCTGCTCGACTCGATCACCCGTCTCGGCCGCGCGTACAACCTCGCGGCGCCGGCGAGCGGCCGCATCCTGTCCGGTGGTGTCGACTCGACCGCGCTCTACCCGCCGAAGCGGTTCTTCGGCGCCGCCCGCAACATCGAGAACGGCGGCTCGCTGACGATCCTCGCCACGGCGCTGGTCGAGACCGGCTCCAAGATGGACGAGGTCATCTTCGAGGAGTTCAAGGGCACCGGCAACATGGAGCTCAAGCTCAACCGGTCGCTCGCGGACAAGCGCATCTTCCCGGCGGTGGACGTGGACGCGTCCGGCACCCGCAAGGAGGAGATCCTCATGGCGAAGGAGGAGCTGTCGATCGTCTGGAAGCTCCGCCGCGTCCTCCACGCCCTCGACATGCAGCAGGCGCTGGAGCTCCTTCTCGAGAAGATGAAGGAGACCAAGTCCAACGCCGAGTTCCTGCTCCAGGTGCAGAAGACCACGGTCAGCAACGACCGCGACTGAAGCCCTTCCGACCGACGCCCCGGACGGCCCGTGCCGTACGGGGCGTCGGCGTGACCCGCCGATCCGTGCCCGAAGACCACCGCACCCCGCCCGCCGCCTCCCTCGCCGCCGCCCCGGTCACCACGATGCCCGGCCTGGGAATAGCCGATGGCCTGGGATGGTTGGTGGATCTGGCACACTGGTAGCCGAACCGCAGCGGTACCGGTTCCCGCAGCCGCGCATCACAGGTGTGCCGATGCGCGCAGGCCGTGACAGGCGAAAGCGACCCGGCGACCGCGCCTAGCGTTAGGACTGAGACATGAAGCCCGACATCCACCCGGAGTACGTGGTCACCCAGGTGACCTGCACCTGCGGGAACACCTTCACCACGCGTAGCACCGCCAAGAACGGCGTGATCCACGCCGACGTCTGCTCCGCCTGCCACCCCTTCTACACGGGCAAGCAGAAGATCCTCGACACCGGTGGCCGGGTGGCGCGCTTCGAGGCGCGCTTCGGCAAGAAGGCCCAGAGCAAGTAGCTCCTCCAGGACGCCGGCTCGGGGGCGCCCCTCTCGCGGGGCGTCTCCGGGTCGGCGTTCTTGGTGATTACGGCCTTTACCGAGGAGCTTGAGCAAAGGAGCGTGCGGTGAACCTCGACGAGATCATGAGTGAGTACGCGGATCTGGAACTGCGGCTCGCCGACCCCGCCGTGCACGCCGACCAGAGCAAGGCGCGGACGTACGGCAAGCGTTACGCGGAGCTCACGCCGATCGTCGCGACCTACCGGGAGCTCGAAGGCGTACGGCAGGACCTCGCTGCCGCGCGTGAGCTGGCGGCGGAGGACCCGGCGTTCGCGGAGGAGGCGGCCGAGCTCGAAGGCCGCATCCCGGTGCTGGAGGAGAAGCTCACCCGTCTCCTTGTCCCGCGCGACCCCAACGACGACAAGGACGTCATCATGGAGATCAAGGCGGGCGAGGGCGGCCAGGAGTCCGCCCTGTTCGCCGGAGACCTCCTGAGGATGTACCTCAGGTACGCCGAGCGGATCGGGTACAAGACCGAGATCATCGATGCCCAGCACTCCGATCTCGGCGGCTACAAGGACGTCACCGTCGCCATCAAGGGCAGGGAGGGCGTCTGGTCGCGGCTCAAGTTCGAGGGCGGCGTGCACCGCGTGCAGCGGGTGCCGGTGACCGAGTCGCAGGGCCGCATCCACACCTCGGCCGCCGGTGTGCTCGTCTACCCCGAGGCCGAGGAGGTCGACGTCCAGATCGACCCCAACGACCTGCGAATCGACGTGTTCCGCTCCAGCGGCCCCGGCGGCCAGAGCGTCAACACGACCGACTCGGCCGTGCGGATCACCCACCTGCCGACCGGTGTCGTCGTCTCCTGCCAGAACGAGAAGAGCCAGCTCCAGAACAAGGAGTCGGCGCTGCGCATCCTGCGCGCCCGGCTGCTCGCGATGGCGCAGGAGGAGGCCGAGGCGGCGGCGATGGCCGAGCGCAAGTCGCAGGTGCGCACGGTCGACCGCTCCGAGCGCATCCGCACCTACAACTTCCCGGAGAACCGCATCTCCGATCACCGGGTGGGCTTCAAGGCCTACAACCTGGACCAAGTCCTGGACGGCGATCTCGACGCGGTGATACAGGCTTTGCTCGACGCGGAACTCGCGGAGAAGCTGTCCGCTCATTCGTGAGCCCGCGGCGAGCCTGATGAGGGGACGATGGGAGAAGCGGTGATGGACGTGGGACGTCGAACGACGATGGGCCGTCCCGGCCGCCCGTCTGCTCATGAGCGACGTCTCCCCGGCTACGGCGGCTCGTCTGCCCACGACCGGCGTTTCCCCGGCCACGCCGCGAGGACCGTGCTGTAAGAGACCATGACCTTCCTGCTCGACGAAATCGCCCTCGCCACCGCCCGGCTCGCCGAGGCGGGAGTGCCGTCACCGCGCACGGACGCCGAGGAGATCGCGGCGTTCATCCACGGCGTCCCGCGGGGCATGCTGCACACGGTCAAGGACGCCGACTTCGACGCGCGGTTCTGGGAGGGCATCGCCCGGCGCGAGGCACGCGAGCCGCTGCAGCACATCACGGGCCGGGCCTACTTCCGCTACCTCTCCCTGGAGGTCGGCCCCGGCGTGTTCGTGCCCAGGCCGGAGACCGAGGTCGTGGCCGGCTGGGCGATCGACCGGCTGCGCGAGATGGACGTCGCCTCTCCGGTCGTGGTCGACCTCGGCACCGGTTCCGGGGCCATCGCGCTGTCGATCGCCCAGGAGGTCGCGCTGGCGCAGGTGCACGCCGTCGAGATCGACCCCGTGGCGTACGGCTGGGCCAAGCGCAACATCCTCGAACACGGCCAGGGCCGGACGACCCTGCATCCCGAGGACCTGGCCGACTGCCTGCCGGAGCTGGACGGCCAGGTCGACCTGGTCATCTCCAACCCGCCGTACATCCCGCCCGGTGCGATCCCGCGCGATCCCGAGGTGCGCGACTACGACCCCTCGCGGGCCCTCTACGGGTCGGGGGAGGACGGGCTCGACGAGGTGAGAGCCGTCGAGCGTACGGCGCGACGGCTGCTGCGGCCGGGCGGGTTCGCCGTGGTCGAGCACGCCGACCAGCAGGGCAACGCCGTCTATTGGCTGTTCGCCGAGGAGAACGGCTGGCGCGACGTGTGGTTGCGCCAGGACCTGACCGGCCGGGACAGGTTCGTCACCGCCCGGCTGAGCATGGACTGATTCCGGGCCGACCCCGGACTGACGCGAACGGCCCGGGCCGTGGCCACGCGGCGGCGGATTCGGACGGGACACGTGGAAGGATGGCTTCGTGAGCCGACGGTTTGACTGTGCCGACCAGACGGAGCGGATGACCGGATTGGCGGAGGCGATCTCGACGGTACGGCGGGGGGAGCTCGTGGTGCTGCCCACCGACACCGTTTATGGGATCGGCGCCGACGCTTTCACCCCTTCCGCCGTCAACGCCCTGCTGGAGGCCAAGGGCCGGGGCAGGGACATCCCCGTGCCCGTCCTCGTGGGCACCGTACGGGCCGCCAACGCCCTCGTGGAGAGCCTCGGGACGTACGGGCAGGACCTGGTGGACGCCTTCTGGCCCGGGCCGCTCACACTCATACTCAGGGCCAACCGGTCGCTGTCGTGGGACCTCGGCGACACCAGGGGAACGGTCGCCGTCCGCATGCCGCTGCACCCGGTCGCGCTGGATCTCCTCAAGGAGACCGGCCCCATGGCGGTCTCCAGCGCCAACCGGTCCGGCAACCCGCCGCCCACCACGGTGGACGAGGCCGAGGAGCAGCTCGGCGACGCGGTGGACGTCTATCTGGACGCCGGCCCCTGTGCGGACTCCGTTCCGTCCACGATCGTCGATCTCACCACGGCCGTGCCCCGGGTGCTGCGCAAGGGCGCGATCCCCGTGGACAAGATCCGCGCCCTCGTGGGATACCTCGCGACCGAGGAGTGACCGCGATCCGGGCGTACGTCTCGCATATCGAGATGTCGTCACGGCTCTGATCAGGGCGATCGATGCCGTCTGGCTATCGGGCTTCTTTACCGATGCCACCCCGGCTACCGTGAAGTGCGCCGATATCTCTGTGGAGGCGCGCCCATGGCCAAGCTCGACGGGATGGATCCGAAGCTCGTCCGTGAGTTGCTGTCGGAGGTTCAGCACGCAGCGAAGCAGATGGACGGCATCGAGGCCCGGATCACCCAGTTGACGCGTACGGCCGGCGTCTCGGTGCACGTGACCCACCGGCCGTCACAGGTCGCCGACGCGTGCACGACGATGGTCAAGGACGTCACCAAGCGCGTGACCCTGCTGGAGAAGAAGGAGAAACAGCAGAGCGCGGGCACGGTCCCGACGACCCGCGGGGCCTCCTTCACGGAGGAGCGGGACACCACCATGCCCGCCGACGATCCCGCGCCGTCCAGCACGCAGGGCGACAAGCCCGACCACAAGACGGATCACAAGCAGGACGGCAAGTCCGAGCACAAAGCCGACAGCAAGGCTGATCACAAGGCCGATGCGAAGCCGGACGCCAAGGGCGACGGCAAGGCGGACGCGAAGCCGGACGAGCACAAGTCCGACACCAAGTCCGACCACAAGACCGACAGCAGGTCCGACCACAAGGCGGACGCGAAGCCGGAGGCCAGGCCCGAGGGCAAGGCGGTCCACGACACGCAGAACGCCCACAAGACGTCGTCGCACGGTTCTGGCGACTCCGGCGCGGCGAAGGGGGAGACCTCCCACCGGGCGCACGGCACCGCCGACGGCGCGGCCCGCGCGAGCAGCGGCGGAGGAGGCCAGGGCGCGGCCGAAGCGAAGCTCGCGGACAAGCCCGCTTACGGCACCATCGAGGGTTCCCTCCCTCAGATGCCATCCTCGACGCACGGTCCGGCCCACCCCGCCGCCGACGCCGGTACGGCCACAGGCGCGGGCACGTCCACGGGCACGGCTACAGGTGCAGGCGCGGGTGCGAGCACGGGCACTGGTTCGGGCACGGGTTCGGGCACGGGGACGCCTCCGCCCACGAGTGCGAGTGGCGACAGCGGCGGTACGCCTGGATCCGGCACCGCGACCGGGTCCGGCGTATCTGCCGGCTCCGGTGTGGGCCAAGCGGGCGCCAACGGCGCCGTAGGCGGCACCGGCGACGCGGGTGCGAACGTCGGCTCCGGCCAGGTTCACCACCCCATCGGCCCGGGTCAGCCGACCGGCGACAACCAGGGTGTGGGCCAGGGCATCGGCCAGGGCACGGCACAGAGCGCAGGACAGGCCGCGGGACAAAGCGCGGTGCAGACGCCGCCGACCGGCGACAGCCAGACCGTGGGTCAGGGCATCGGCCAGGGCGCGGGCCAGGACATTGGCCAGGGCGCGAGCCTGGACCGGCCTGCCGCCCCGGGTCAGCCGGTCGGCGGCGATCAGGTCGTTGGTCAGGATCAGGGAGGCACGGGCCACGTCCAGCCCGTCGGCGACAATCAAAGTGCCGCTCAGAGCCAGTCCGACGGCGGTTGGCAGCAGCGGCCCGTCGACCAGGGACAGGGAAATACCCAGAACCCGGGCCAGAACCCGGGGCCGAGCGCGGGGCCGAGCGCGGGGCCGGGGACGCCGGTCGACCCGGGACAGGGACAGACCCAGAACCCGGGCCAGAACCCGGGATCGAGCGCGGCTCAGGCGACGCCGGTCGATTCGAAGGCGGCGGGGGAGCAGCCCCCCTCCACGGGCGGAAGCGACTCCGCGATCTACGACACCCCCGGCAAGGACCACCCCGACGACATCGACCCCGCCGGTCGGCAGGTGACCGTAGTCGACGGTGTCAAGGTCGTCAGCACCCCGTTGATCCAGCCCGGCGCCGAGCAGGCGCAGGGCGTCCAGCCGATCGACATACCCGGCGCGGACGCGCAGACGGCGAGCGCCACCGGTGCGCACCCGGACGGGCCGCCCGGATTGGTGCCCCCCGCCGAGCCGACCAATCCGGCGGCGAACAAGCCTCCGCAGCCCGGCCTCGCGCCTGGCGATCCCATGGGCGCATACGTCGGCACGCCTGCCGACAACCTCTCCGTTGATCCGTTCGCGACGGGCGCCTCTGACACCGTGCAGGGGACTTCCGCCGGCCACACTGTGGTGGCGGCGAGCGGCGGTGGTCATGCGTACACGGGCGACACGGTCGTAAGCGGCACTGCGACCGGGACCTCTCACCCGGGCGACGCGGTCGGCGCGAGCGGTGCGACTGGTGCGGGCGGAACGCCGCAGACGGCAGATACGACCGGCACGGCACAGTCGGCGGGGACCGCTAGTACGGCACAGACAGCAGGTACGCCCGCCACGGCGACCGGAACTCCGCATCAGGCACCCGCCGCGACCACAACGGGTACGGGCGATACGGCGATCGGAACTCCGCATCCTGCGCCCACGGCGACCACGCCTGATACGGCGACCGGAACCTCGCATCCTGTGACTGCGGCGGGTGCCACGAGTACGGCCGGCGCGACCCCTGCGCCTGTGCCGACCGTGACCGCCCAGCCAGCCGGTGTGGCCGACGCCCCCCCTGCCACTCCCGCGCCCGGGGCGCCCGCGCCCGCTCATCCGGTGGGCTCGGCGGCCGATGCGACGCCTGCGGCATCGGCGGGGACGAACGCGGCGAGCGGCGCGGCTCACGCGGCAGGATCGGCAGGTGCCACGGGCACGGCCGATGCGGCACCTTCGCAATCGCCTGCCGCGTCGGGCGGGACGGGGACGGTGACCGGCGACCTGCCGGCGGTGGGCACTTCTGGTGGCGGGCACGCCGCGGGTACGACCGGCACGGCGACCGGCAGCCTGCCCACCGTAGGGGCGGCCGGAGACGGCCACGCGGTCGGGACGGCGGGAACCGCGAGCGCGGCGGGTGCCGGTGGCGACGGCGCGACGGGTCACATCGGGGCGACCGGTGTGAGCGACAGGGCCGACGGCGCGCCCGACTCGAGCGGGCGACCGTGCGACAACGATGCCGGTACGCGCGCGACCGGGATGGCCGGAGGCGACGCGGCGACGCACAACCCGGGTGCATCCAGCGCGTCCCCGCATGGCGCGGCGACGCACAACCCCGGCACATCCGGCGCGGCGACGCACAACCCGGGGGCGTACGGCGCGGGTGCGCACGACGCGGCGACGCATGGCGCTCCCGGCCAGGGGGCGGCACATCACCACGGCGTGCACCATGCGGGAACGCATGGTCATGGCGCACACCACGCGGCAGGGCACGCCGCGGGGACGAACGGCGCGGGGACGAACGGCGCGGAGACCCACGGCACGACGAGGACTCCGGGCCCCGGCCAGGCCCCGGCACCCGATGCCCGATCGTTCGCCGCCGCGCAGCCCGGGGACGTGCTCGGCTATCCCGCCCGTCACTCAGGCGACGAGGCCGTGCCGCGCATGCTGGTGGACCACCACCGGGACGTCGAGCCCGTGGACATGCCGGACGTACGTGTCCCGGAAGGGGAGTGGGGCAAGGGCGACTGGGTGGCGAGGAAGGTCGAGCCAGACGGACCCGCCGGCAGCGTCGAAGCCGTCGAGGTCATCATCCAGAAGCCGGAGAAGTGAGGCGTGCGAGCGACGTACCCGCGTGGACGCGCGGGGATCCGACCCCCGCGACACCCGGAAGCGGCCGTACTCACGCGGATCGGCAGCGCCGCGCGGCGGCCGGACGACGGTGCGGGGTGGTGCGACCCGGCGAGCGGAGCCGGGCGGCGGGCCGCCGGGGTGTCCGGGGCAGGACAGGCGACGACCAACGCCGGCGTGCTGGCCGGCTTCGCACAGGAGGCGCGATCGTGAGTTATGTCGACCCGCCGGCGCCGACTCCGCTGCAGCCGGGGGAGCCCCCGCCGGCGCCGTCGAGCACCGACCTGCTGTCGCCCGGCGGGCAGCCGACGGGCTGGGTGTTCAACCCGGAATACCAGAAGCTCGTCGACCTGTGGCTGCAGGTGGTCCCGCTGATGGACCAGCTCACCAAGTCGCTGGACAAGCCGTACGAGAGGGCCCGGAGCAGGGACGTGTGGGACGCTCCGGTCGCCGAGCGGTACGTCCAGGACCTGGCGGAATGGCGCAACCGGCTCGGGATGTACCGCCAGGCGGTGCTCACGGCGATCAGCGATCAGGCCGCGGACACGCCGCGCTGGATCCCGGCCAAGGCCGGCGCGCCGCACGCCTTCACATCCTGAACGCACTCCCGAGCGGCCGCTGAACAGCCCTCTGACCCGCGATGTCTTCGCCTGGAGCGAAGACACGTGAGGCGGTTCCACGGAAGGTTCGGAGCCGTTCTACGGTCCTGACTTCGCCCGGTTCGCCGCGCAGGATCCGGACGTCGCCCGGGGTGCTGCTCGACGAGGTCGCCCGGCCGCGGGGCGGGTTCCAGCTCACCGCGGGCGAGAACCTGTCCTCGCCCGCTGTCCTCGCCGGGCTCGGCTCGGTGCTCAACGACAAGTACGCCGAGGGCTACCCGGGCCACCGGTACTACCGCGGCTGCGAGGAGGCCGGCCGCGCCGAGGAGATCGCCGTAGAGCGGGCCAAGCGGTTGTTCGGGTCGATCAATGCCAACGTGCAGCCCTACAGCGGCACCACGGCCATCCTGGCGGCGTACGCGGCCCTTCCGCAGCCGGGCGACACGGTCCCGGCGCTCGCCCTGGAGCACGGCGGCCGCATCACCCACGGGTCCAAGGCCGGTTTCTCCGGCAGACGGTTCGACGTCGTCTCCTACGGCGTGCGGCGGGACACCGAGACGATCGACTACGACGAGGTGCGGGACCTGGCGCTGCGCCACCGTCCCCCGGGTGATCGTCTGCGGCGCCACGGCGTATTCCCGGCTGATCGATTGCGTTCGGCGAGGCGCTGCGCCCCGAGTTCCGCGCCTACGCCACGAGTTCCGCGCCTATGCCGCGGCGGCGGCGGCGGACAACGCCAGGACCCTGGTGGAGGGGCCGGCGGCCGAGGGGCTGCGCCCGGTGTCGGGCGGCACCGACACCCACCTCGCGCTGGTCGACCTGCGCGGCGCCGAGTGAGCGGAGCGGAGGCGGAGCGGCGCTGCGCCGAGGCAGGCATCCTGCTCGATCACAACGCGATCCCGTACGATCCCGCGTCCGCGACCGCGGCCTCCGGGATCAGGGCCGGCACGCTCTGCACGACCATCCAGGGGATGGGCCGCGGCGGAACTGAGAGAGATCGCGTCTCTCATCGTCCGGGCCATCCGGCGCCCAGGTGCGATAACGTCGGTCCTCGAACGGGTAAAGGGGCTGACCGCGACGCATCCGGCATATCCCCGTCAGGGATAGGGCGATCTATGTCTTTTGCCCGTCACAACTGATCCGCCTATCCAGGAAACTAGGTCCGTGCGCGAATATCTCCTCTTGGCGCTCGTGGCGGCTGCGGTGACCTATCTGCTGGTGCCGCCGGTCAGGGTGTTCGCGCTGCGCATCGGCGCGGCCCCCGAGGTGCGGGAGCGGGACGTGCACACGGTGCCCACCCCGCGTCTGGGCGGGCTCGCGATGTTCGGCGGGATGGTGGCGGCCCTGCTGGTGGCGAGCAACCTGCCGTACGTCGGCGGCGCGTTCGACAGCGGTCAGACGGGAAAGACGGTGACCGCGCTCCTCGCGGCCGGCGGCCTGATCGTCCTCACCGGGTTCCTGGACGACTGGCTCGGCATGGACGCGCTGGTCAAGCTGGGCGGCCAGATCGCAGCGGGCGGGCTGCTCGTCTACTTCGGCGTATATCTGCAGTTCCTGCCGCTGCCGCAGTCGATGGGCGGCTCCCAGGCCCTCGACGACACCCTGCACACGATCCTCACCATCATGATCGTCGTTGTCGTGATCAACGCGGTGAACTTCGTCGACGGTCTGGACGGCCTGGCCGCGGGCATCGTCGCCATCGCGGCGATGGCGACCTTCGCCTACTCGATCGTGCTGCAGCAGACCGCGAGCGGTTCGCGGATCAACGGGACGGCCGCCATCGCGGCCATCCTCATCGGGATGTGCGTGGGCTTCCTGCCGCACAACTTCAATCCCGCCAAGATCTTCATGGGCGACACCGGCGCCATGTTGCTCGGCCTGCTGCTCGCCACCTCGCTGATCACCAGCCTGTCGTCGGTCGAGCCGGACGCGGTGGTCGGCAAGCTCAACCGGTTCCCGGTGATCCTGCCCCTGATCCTGCCGATCGCGGTCGTGGTGCTGCCGCTGGCCGACCTGATCATGGCGGTCGTCCGCCGTACATCGGCGGGTATGTCCCCGTTCGCCCCCGACCGCGGCCATTTGCACCACCGGATGCTCGACATCGGCCACTCCCACCGGCGCAGCGTCCTGATCATGTACGCCTGGACGTTCCTGTTCGCCTTCGCGATCGTGGGCCTGTCGATCGGCCGTGTGCCGTTCATCGTGTTCCCCTTGACGATCGTGCTAGCCGTGGCGGTGCTGGTGATCATGGGCCTGCCGCGGTGGCGATCGCGCCGTACGGTGACGCATGACGACAAGGGAGACGGGAGCGGCCAGGGCGGCCAGAAGGCCGGGGCGCATGCGACGGGGAACCGTCCGCCCGCCACCGGTCCTGCCATTCGCGGGATCTCCGAACACGACACGCTCGTCTATCCCGTCGTCCCCCCGCCCGCCCCTCCGGTCACGCCCGGTGACTCCGCCGCGCCGGGTCAGGCCGCGCCGGGTCAGGCGGGTCCGGGCAGGCTTCCGGCGCAGGGTCGCAACCCCTACCCGGGACAGAGCGCCCCGGGTGGCCCGGGTGGTCCGGGCGTTCCCCCTACCACCTCCCGCGCCGACACCGGCACCTTCCGCTGAGCCCGTTCCCCAGGCCCGTCCCCCGAGCCCGTCCCCCGAGCCCGTCCCCCGAGCCCGTCCCCCGAGCCCGTCCCCCGAGCCCGTCCCGCGAGCCCGTCCGCCGGGCCATCCCATGAGCCGTCCCCGCAGGTCGACGGCGACCCGAAACGGCAGGTAAAGGTGGCACTCCGGGGCTTGTGATAGCTTTCACTAGCAAGGGGCGAGGCCAACGACGTCCCGGCAGGTAGCAATCGCTCGTTTGACAACCGATTCTGGAGTCCCATTGCAGGCCAACGACGTGCGCGTTCTCAAGGGCGCCGCCGTGCCGACCTTGGTCGTCGGTCTCCTCGCCGCGCTCATCGCGGTGTTCACGACCGGGGCCAAGGGTGCGTTGGGCGCCGGCATCGGTCTCGTCCTTGTCGCGGCCTTCTTCACCATCGGTCTGGTCGTCGTCTCCTGGGCGGGCCGGGTCTCGCCGATGGCGATGATGGCGGCCGCCGTGCTGGGCTATGTCGTCAAGGTTCTGGCGATCATGGCGATGCTCAAAGCCTTCGAGGGCACCACCGCGTTCGACTCCCGCGTGTTCGCGCTGAGCGTCATCGGTTGCACGCTCGCCTGGACCATCGGTGAGATGCGCGGATTCATGAAACTGAAGATGCTCTACGTGGAGCCTGAGGCGAAGGTTCCCGGGCAGGGGCGCGGATGACCATGCGTACGGGGCAGCCCGATATGACTAGTCCGCATGGCTCCTGCTATCGTCGTGCCGCGATGAGCGAACAGGAGCGCAGGCCCGAGACCGACGGCCGCGACTTCGCCGACGCCGCCTGGTCGGTCCCGAGCTATCTGCTGTCCGGGATCCTGGTATGGGGCGGCCTCGGCTGGTTGCTGAGCTGGTGGACCGGCGTGCACGCGTTCATCCCCATAGGCGTCATTCTCGGGGTCGGGCTGGCTGCCTACCTCGTCTATCTGAAGTACGGCCGCTGACAGCCGGCCCGCTTCCCACGCTCTTCTGTTGATCCAATCGTTGAAGGGAACGCCCGTGCGCGAGCGTAGCGAACGGACGAACAAGCACATGCTTCGGGCATTCGGCCTCGAGCAGGTAGGCGAGGTGGCCAGGTGACCCCCCTCATGGTCGTCGCCGACGACTTCAAGGCGCCGGGACCGTCGATTTTCGACTTCCCTCCGCTCTATGACGGTGCGCCGTACTGGCTGACCAAGCCGGTGCTGATGGCGCTCTTCGGCGCCGTCGTGGTGTGCGCCCTCGCTTGGAGTGCCTTCGCCAACCCCAAGCTTGTTCCCCGGGGAATGCAGAACCTCGGCGAGATGGGTTACCAGTTCGTCCGCGATCAGGTGGCCCGGCCGTTCCTGGGCAAGGACGCCGAGCGGTGGATGCCGCTGCTCCTGAGCCTGTTCTTCCTGATCCTGCTGTGGAACTTCTTCGGCGTCATCCCGCTGATCCAGATCCCCGTGGCGTCGCACATCGCGTTCCCCATCGTTTTCGCGATCACCATCTACGTGATCAAGATCTACCTGGGCATCAAGCACCAGGGCCTCGGCGGCTACTTCAAGAACATGATGTTCCCGCCCGGGCTGCCCAAGCCGATCTACGTGCTGCTCGCGCCGATCGAGTTCCTGTCGAACCTGATCATCGCGCCGTTCACGCACGCCGTCCGACTCTTCGCGAACATGTTCGCCGGCCACCTCATCCTGGCCTTCTTCAGCATGGTCGGCTTCTGGTTCCTCTTCGAGAAGCCGACTCCCCTCGGTGCGGGCCTCGGTGTCGTCGGTGTGATCATGACGATCGCGATGACCGGCTTCGAGATGTTCATCGAGTTCCTGCAGGCGTTCCTGTTCACGATGCTGGCCGCCATGTACATCGGCAACTCGCTCCACGCCGAGCACTGACGGATCTCCCCAGACCCGACCTTTCGACGTAGACCAGACCGGTGAGAGCACACTCACCGGCCGACCAGTAAAGGAAGAACAGCAATGAGCGTTCTCGCTGAAGTCGCCGGCAACCTTGGCGCCGTCGGTTACGGCCTCGCCGCCATCGGCCCCGGCATCGGCGTGGGCATCATCTTCGGTCAGGGCGTGCAGGCCATCGCCCGTCAGCCCGAGGCGTACGGCCTCATCCGCCAGAACATGCTGCTCGGCTTCGTTCTCACCGAGGCGCTGGCCCTGATCGGCCTCGTCGCGCCGTTCATCTACTGACGTACCCACTCTGAAGGAAGGCTGCACCTATGACTCTGGCAGCTACGTTCCTCGCGGCGGAGGGCGAGAGCCCCCTCATTCCGCACGCTTACGAGCTGGTCGTCGGCAGCTTCGCCTTCCTCGTCGTCTTCCTCGTCGTCGGAAAGATCCTCACCCCGCGCATCCAGAAGACGCTGGCCGAGCGGACCGAGGCTATCGAGGGCGGCATCAAGAAGGCCGAGGACGCCCAGGCCGAAGCCCAGCGCACTCTGGAGCAGTACCGGGCGCAGCTCGCGGAGGCCCGCCAGGAGGCGGCCCGTCTCCGCGAGGAGGCCCGTGAGCAGGGCGCCGCGATCAAGGCCGAGCTCCGCGAGGAGGCCCAGGCCGAGGCGCGGCGCATCATCGAGGCGGCCCACGCCCAGATCGAGGCCGACCGTCAGCAGGCGTTCACGCAGCTGCGCGGTGAGATCGGGCGCCTGTCCACCGAGCTGGCGAGCCGCATCGTCGGCGAGTCGCTCGAGGACGAGGCCCGCCAGCGCCGCATCGTGGACCGGTTCCTCGAAGAGCTCGAGGGCCGTCCGGAGGCGGTCCGCTGATGCGCGGCCTCAGCAGGACCGCCCTGACGGAGGTCGAGGAGCGGTTCAACACCGCCGCCGCGACCGCCGACCTCGGTGCCCTCGCCGAGGAGCTGTTCGCCGTCGCCGACCTCTTCGACCGCGAGCACGGGCTGCGGCGGGGTCTTTCCGACCCTTCGCGCCCGGCCGAGCAGAAGGAGAGCGTCCTGCGCTCCCTGCTGCAGGGCAAGGTCGGCGACGCCGCACTGGAGATCGCGGTCGCCGCGGTCAGGGCGAAGTGGTCCAAGGCCGGCGACCTGCCGGACGCCCTTGAGCGTATCGGCGTGATGTCCGCGGCCGCCGAGGCCGAGTCGGACCGCCGCCTCGACGACGTCGAGGACGAGCTGTTCCGCTTCGGCCGCATCCTCGCCGCCAACCCGGAGCTGCGCCGCGCGCTCAGCGACCCGGCCGTACCGGCCGAGCGCAAGCGCGACCTGCTCGCCACGTTGCTCGGCGGGAAGGCCGCCCCCTCCACCGTCCGGCTCGTCACGCAGGCCGTTGTGCACCCGCGGGGACGTAGCCTGGAAACTGCGTTGGAGGAGTTCGGCTGGATCGTCGCGCGGGCGCGCGAGCGCCTGGTGGGTGTGGTCCGCAGCGCGGTGCCGCTCTCACAGCAGCAGAAGCAGCGGCTCGCGGCCTGGCTGCGAACCACCTACGGGCGAGACGTCCACCTGAACGTCGAGGTGGACCCGGAGGTGCTCGGTGGGTTCTCCGTCAGAGTCGGAGACGACTACATCGACACCACGATCGCCGGACGTATCGAAGAAGTCCGCCGCCGGTTGGCCGGCTGAGGCGAATAGGGAGACAAGAAAGAGATGGCGGAGCTTACGATCCGGCCGGACGAGATCCGGGACGCCCTTGAGCGCTTCGTCCAGGCGTACGAGCCGGAAGGTGCCGCGCGCGAGGAGATCGGGACCGTCGTCGACGCCGGGGACGGCATCGCCCATGTCTCCGGCCTTCCCTCGGCGATGGCGAACGAGCTGCTGGAGTTCGAGAACGGCACCCGTGGTCTGGCGCTGAACCTCGACGTCCGCGAGATCGGCGCGGTCGTCCTGGGCGACTTCAGCGGCATCGAGGAGGGCCAGCAGGTCCGCCGCACCGGCGAGGTCCTGTCGGTGCCGGTCGGCGACGACTTCCTCGGCCGCGTGGTCGACCCCCTGGGCAACCCGCTCGACGGCAAGGGCCCGATCGCCGCCGAGGGCCGCCGCGCCCTCGAGCTGCAGGCCCCCTCGGTGGTCCAGCGTCAGCCGGTGAAGGAGCCGCTGCAGACCGGCCTCAAGGCGATCGACGCCATGACGCCGATCGGCCGCGGCCAGCGTCAGCTGATCATCGGCGACCGCGGCACCGGCAAGACCGCGATCGCGGTCGACACCATCCTCAACCAGAAGGAGAACTGGCTCTCCGGCGACCCGAACCGCCAGGTTCGCTGCATCTACGTCGCCGTCGGCCAGAAGGGCTCCACGATCGCCCAGGTCCGTGGCCGCCTCGAGGAGGCGGGCGCGCTGGAGTACACGACCATCGTCGCCGCTCCGGCCTCCGACCCCGCGGGCTACAAGTACATCGCCCCGTACACCGGTTCTGCCATCGGCCAGCACTGGATGTACCAGGGCAAGCACGTGCTGATCGTCTTCGACGACCTGACCAAGCAGGCCGACGCCTACCGCGCCGTGTCGCTGCTGCTGCGTCGTCCGCCGGGCCGTGAGGCGTTCCCCGGCGACGTCTTCTACCTCCACTCGCGTCTGCTGGAGCGCTGCGCCAAGCTCTCCAACGAGATGGGCGGCGGCTCGATGACCGGTCTGCCGATCATCGAGACCAAGGGCAACGACGTGTCGGCGTTCATCCCGACCAACGTCATCTCCATCACCGACGGCCAGTGCTTCCTGGAGACCGACCTGTTCAACGCCGGTGTCCGCCCGGCGATCAACGTCGGTGTCTCGGTCTCCCGAGTCGGTGGTTCCGCCCAGGTCAAGGCCATGCGCAAGGTGGCCGGCACGCTCCGTCTGTCGCTGTCCCAGTACCGCGACCTGGAGGCCTTCGCGGCCTTCGCCTCCGACCTGGACGCGGCCTCCCGCGCCCAGCTGGAGCGCGGCGCCCGCCTGGTCGAGCTGCTCAAGCAGCCGCAGTACAGCCCGTTCCCGGTCGAGAAGCAGGTCGTCTCGGTGTGGGCCGGCACCACCGGCGAGCTGGACGACGTGCCGGTCGAGGACATCCGCCGCTTCGAGGCCGAGTTCCTCGACTACCTCGGCACCGCCCAGAAGGGTGTCTTCGACAGCATCCGCGAGACCAAGGAGCTGACGGACGACACGGTGACCGCCCTGAAGGACGCCATCACGGAGTTCAAGAAGGGCTTCACCACCTCCAGCGGTCAGCTGCTCGTCAACGACGAGCCGGTGGAGGCGCTGGACGCCAGCGAGGTCGGCCAGGAGAAGGTCGTCAAGCACGTCCGCAAGGTCGAGGCGAAGTAACCCATGGGTGCCCAGCTTCGACAGCTGCGGCGGCGGATCAAGTCGGTCAAGTCCACCGCGAAGATCACCCGCGCGCAGGAGCTGATCGCCTCGTCGCGCATCGTCAAGGCGCAGCAGCGGATGCAGGCGGCCGTGCCGTACGAGCGGGAGATCACCCACGCGGTGTCGGCCGTCCTGTCGAACACGACGAACGTCGACCACCCGCTCACGGTGGCCAAGGAGCAGCCGGCCACGGCCGGCGTCCTGATCGTCACCAGCGACCGCGGCTTCGCCGGCGGCTACAACGCCAACATCCTCCGTGAGGCCGAGGCGCTGAAGGGCCACCTCACCGGACGCGGCCTGGCCGTGAAGCCGTACGTCGTGGGCCGCAAGGGCATCACCTGGCACCGCTTCCGCAGCCGGGAGATGTTCGGCGAGTGGGACGGCTTCTCCGACAACCCGTCGTACGCCAACGCC
The DNA here is from genome assembly GCF_008033685.1 of Microbispora sp. CSR-4. Lineage (NCBI taxonomy): Bacteria > Bacillati > Actinomycetota > Actinomycetes > Streptosporangiales > Streptosporangiaceae > Microbispora > Microbispora sp. CSR-4. The sequence continues at coordinate 42,380 of NZ_VJVX01000041.1, read as the reverse complement.
AAGGAGATCGCCGACGCGCTCATCACGGCGTTCAAGGCGGAGGACGGGATCGACGAGATCCACGTCGTCTACACCGGGTTCGTCTCGATGCTGACGCAGAACGTGATCGTCAAGCGGATCCTGCCGCTCGAGGTCGAGGAGGCGGAGACGGCCCCGGAGGGCATCCCGCCTTACTACGAATTCGAGCCGACGGCGGGTGACGTGCTCGACTCGCTGCTGCCGCGCTACATCGAGTCGCGCATCTACAACGCGCTGCTCCAGTCGGCGGCCTCCGAGCACGCCGCCCGGCGCCGCGCGATGAAGTCGGCCACCGACAACGCCAACGAGCTCATCCGCGTGTTCACCCAGCAGATGAACCAGGCGCGTCAGGCCGAGATCACCCAGGAAATCAGCGAGATCGTCGGTGGCGCGAACGCGCTGGCTGACGCCGCAGCGGGGAAAGAGTGAAATGACCGCACAGACTGTTGAGACCACCGTGGGCCGTGTCGCCCGCGTCACCGGTCCGGTCGTCGACGTGGAGTTCCCCGTCGAGGCCATGCCGGACATCTACAACGCGCTCACCGTCGACGTCACGCTCGGCGAGGAGACCAAGACCCTGACGCTCGAGGTCGCCCAGCACCTCGGCGACAACATCGTCCGGGCCATCTCCATGCAGCCCACCGACGGCGTGGTCCGCGGTGCGGCCGTCACCGACACCGGCGCGCCGATCTCGGTGCCGGTCGGCGACTCCGTCAAGGGCCACGTGTGGAACGCCCTCGGCGAGCCGCTCGACGCGCCGAAGGCCTCCATCCAGGTCAACGAGCGCTGGCCGATCCACCGTCCGGCACCGGCCTTCGACCAGCTCGAGGCCCGTACGGAGATGCTGCCCACCGGCATCAAGGTCATCGACCTGCTCACGCCGTACGTTAAGGGCGGCAAGATCGGTCTGTTCGGCGGCGCGGGCGTCGGCAAGACCGTTCTGATCCAGGAGATGATCCGCCGCGTCGCGCTGAAGTTCTCGGGCACCTCGGTGTTCGCGGGCGTCGGCGAGCGCACCCGTGAGGGCAACGACCTGTGGCTGGAGATGGAGGAGGCGGACGTCCTCAAGGACACCGCGCTCGTCTTCGGCCAGATGGACGAGCCCCCGGGCACCCGTCTGCGGGTGGCGCTGTCCGCTCTGACCATGGCGGAGTACTTCCGCGACGTGCAGAAGCAGGACGTGCTGCTGTTCATCGACAACATCTTCCGCTTCACCCAGGCGGGTTCCGAGGTGTCCACGCTGCTCGGCCGTATGCCGTCCGCCGTGGGTTACCAGCCGACCCTCGCCGACGAGATGGGTGTGCTCCAGGAGCGCATCACCTCGACCCGTGGTCACTCGATCACCTCCATGCAGGCGATCTACGTGCCCGCGGACGACATCACCGACCCGGCGCCGCACAACGCGTTCGCGCACCTCGACGCGCAGACCGTTCTGTCCCGGCCGATCTCGGAGAAGGGCATCTACCCCGCGGTGGACCCGCTCGACTCCTCCTCGCGGATCCTCGACCCGCAGATCATCGGTGAGGAGCACTACGCGGTCGCCCAGGAGACCAAGCGGATCCTGCAGAAGTACAAGGAACTGCAGGACATCATCGCCATCCTGGGCATCGACGAGCTCTCCGAAGAGGACAAGGTCACCGTCCAGCGGGCGCGCCGCATCGAGCGGTTCCTGTCCCACCCGATGTACGCCGCCGAGGCGTTCACCGGTCAGCCGGGTGAGTTCGTGCCGCTGGACGAGACCATCGCCTCGTTCAAGGGCCTGTGCGCCGGCGAGTACGACCACCTGCCCGAGCAGGCCTTCTTCATGGTCGGTGGCATCGAGCAGGCCATCGCCAAGGCGAAGGAACTCGAGCGCTAGGACGCCTTCGACGCCTGTGCGGCACGGCTCCGGCCGCGCCGCACGGGCGTCCGTCGAAAGGGAGCTGAGAAGTGGCAAAGCTTCGCGTGGGCGTCGTGTCGCCGGAACGTGAGATCTGGACGGGCGAGGCCGACATGGTCATTGCCAAGACCGTGGACGGCGAGATCGGTATTATGCCGAACCACGCTCCCGTTCTCGGTGTCCTCGTCGAGGGCGGAGTGCTGCGCGTCAAGCGCGGCGACGAAGGCGACCTCGTGGCCGCGGTGCACGGCGGATTCATCTCCGTCGCCGACAACGACGTGTCGATCCTGGCCGAGGCGGCCGAGCTCGGCTCCGAGGTCGACGTGGCACGGGCCAAGGACGCGCTGCAGCGTGCTCAGGCCTCGATCGAGGCCGACCAGGAGGACGCGGACGCACGACTTCAGGCCAAGCGTGCGGCGGCCCGGCTTCGGGCGGCCGGCGAAGAGGTCTGACACCAGGAGGAGGGCGGCATTGGCGGCGCTTGAGATACTCGCGGGCGTCTTCGCCGTGGCCGCGCTCCTCGTCCTCCGGGGCTTCGTCCTGGCCCGGGCCCGGGGCACGATCGTCTGCCGAGTACGGCACGGCCAGGGGAGCTGGAAGAGCGGGGTCGCCCGCTACGTAGGGGGAGAGCTCCACTGGATTCCGTTCCTGGGATTCGGCCTGAGGCCGCGCCACGCTATCGCGAGGCGCGGCCTCACCGTTTCCAGCCGGAGGATGCTCGACACGGGTGAGGGGCCCGCCGGCTACTGGACCGTCGTCTGCTCGGCAGAACGCGGCCCGCTGTCCCTGGCGATGAGCGAGGACGCCCTCACCGGCTTCCTCGCCTGGCTGGAGTCGGCCCCGCCCAGCGCCCATCTCGACGCCGCCTGACATTCGCCGTGGGCGCGCCCATCGGTTGCGCTCAGCGGGTGGCGCCTGGCCTCCAGAGGATCTCGTCGCCGGCGGACGCCACGCGGCAGAGGATGAACATCAGGTCCGACAGGCGGTTCAGATACTTGGCCGTCAGGGGGTTCATGTCGTCGTGCTCCTCCAGCGCCGCCCACGCCGACCGCTCGGCTCGCCGTACGACCGTGCGGGCGAGGTGGAGGGAGGCCGCGGCGGGCGCGCCGCCGGGCAGGATGAAGCTGCGCAGCGGCTTCAGCTCCGCGTTGAACCGGTCGCACTGCTCCTCCAGCCAGGCGATGTACGGCTCCTCGACCCGCAGCGGCGGAATGTAGTCCCGATCTTCTGGATCGGGCTCCTGCGCGACCGGCGTGCACAGGTCGGCGCCGACGTCGAACAACTCGTTCTGCACCCGGCTCAGGACGGCCGTGACGTCCTCGGACAGGCCGCCCGTGGCGAGCGCGACGCCGATGGCGGCGTTGGCCTCCTCCACGTCCGCGTAGGCGGCCAGGCGGGGATCGGTCTTGCGGGTGCGGCTCATGTCGCCCAGTGCGGTCGTGCCGTCGTCGCCCGTCTTCGTGTAGATCTTGGACAGGACGACCGGTGTGTCGTTGTCGGCTCGGGTCATGCGGCTCAGCGTAGTCGCCGCGCTCCGCTTCCCCCGGGGGCGGCCGCCCTGTCTCACCCGGCGGAGGCCGCCAGGGGACCGTCGGAGGAGAAGGTGCGGCGGAAGATGTACACGGCGGTGTCGATCAGCTGCTCCGTGGGCGGTGAGGGCTCGCTCATCACCCACTCGATGAGTAACTCGGTGATCGCGCCGATGAGGCCGAGCGCCAGCAGGTGGAGATCGAGGGCGGGCACGCGCGTGCCCCGCGCCGAGGACTCTATGACCTTGGTGAACGACGCCACCGCCTGCTGACGGGCGCCGCTGAGCACGTTGCCCGCCCGCCTGACCTCCAGGTGCATGAGACGGGCGCGCCGCACGTCCTTGGTGACGAAGCGGATGTATTCGGCGATGCCGGCGACGATTCGGTCGTCGAGCGTCGGCGGGGCCGTGTCGATGGCCTCGCTGACCGAGGCGAGGGTCTCCTCGATGCACCGCTCGTAAACCGCGCGCATCAGATCCTCACGGCTGGAGAAGCATTCGTAGAAGGCGCGATTGGAGATGCGCGCGGTCGCACACAGCCTCTCGATGGTGGTCGCGTGGAAGCCGGGTTGGGCGAACAGGGTGTAGGCGGCCGATATGAGCCTTTCCCTCCTGTCTGCAAGCCTTTCGGCAGCCGACATCCCCCGATAGTCCCGTCCCGCCACTTTTCACCTCACACTGTCATGGTCCCCCCAGAAGTCCCCATTATGAACGCAAGATCCTTTTTGTGGAAGTGCTGGGAAATGGGCACTCTCGTGCTATGCCAAAGACGCTCAATAGCTTGACATAGCCGTCAAGAGGTCAGCACGCTTACCAATTGGGATAGATCGATCTCGCTGCAATTGCATCGGCAATTACAGAAGCGCGTGCGAACGGCATCCCCGGTGCGTGATCGGCCTCACCCGTCGCGCCGCCCCTTCCATCGGAACGTCGTCACGCAGAGCACGAGGCCACCGACGAGCCATGCGCCCAGGACCAGGGCCACCCTGACCGGCTCGTACGACCCGGTCAGTTCGAGGGCGGCCCCCGCGTCGCCGAGGAAGACGGATCGGAACCCCTGGCACATCCACTTCAGCGGGAAGATCGAGGCGGCGTTCACCAACCAGTCGGGCAGCTCCGTGATCGGGATGAAGACCCCGGAGACGAACTGCAGCACGACGAACGGCAGGCTGATCACCGCGGTCGCGCTCCTGCCCGATCGGGGCAGGCCGCTGACGGCGATGCCGAGCACCGAGGCGGCCGACACGCCGAGCACGAACACCCAGGCGAACGTGAGCCAGGCCGACACCTCTGAGGGCAGCTCCAGGTCGTAGAACAGCACCGCGATGGCGAGCAGGATTGCGACCTGGAGCACCGTCATCACCAGCACGCTGGCGATCTTGCCGATGAAGTAGGCCGCACGCGGCATCGGGAGGCCGACGAGCCGCTTCAGCGTGCCGTCGTCCCGGTCGCCCGCGATGCCGATGCCGAGGTTCTGGAACCCCGTGCCCATCACGCCCGAGCCGATGAGCCCGGCGGTGTAGAGCTGGGCGACGGTGACGCCGGTCCCCTCGGCGCTGCCGGAGAAGATCGCGGCGAACAGCACCAGGAACACGATCGGCAGGGCGAAGGTGAAGACGACGGCGTCCCTCTCCCGGAAGAGCACCTTCGTTTCGACGGCCGCGCGGGCCAGCGCGATCCTCAGCGGGGACGGCAGGGCCACATCGGGGGCGGGGGTGGTGGTCATGGCGTGCTCTCCACAGGCGGGACGTCGGCCGGAGTGGTGGGTATGCCGCCCTCTCCGTACGGGCGGGCGGCGCCCGGGGTGGTGATCATGTGACGGAGTGGGGTGGTCATGGCGTGCTCTCCACGGGTTCGGCGGGGGGCTCCGGGGCGCTGCCGGCAGATGGCTCCTCCGCCTCGATGAGGCGGAGATACACGTCCTCAAGCGTGGGCCGTGTGACGGTGAGCCCGGGGATCTCCCCGTCGTACCTGCGCGACAGCTCCAGGACGACCTCCGTGGGGGTGTCGGTCTCGATCTCGCCGTCCGACCAGGCCACCCTGGCCCTGGCGGTGGCCCGGCCGCCCAGCGTGGCGGGGTCGCCCTGGGCGACCACGCGTCCCCGCGCCACGACCGCCACGCGGTCGGCCAGGGTCTCGGCCTCCTCCAGATAGTGGGTGGTCAGCACGATCGTCGTGCCGTCGTGCGCCAGCCCCTCGATGAGCTCCCAGAACCGCCGCCGCGCCTCGGGATCGAAACCCGTCGTCGGCTCGTCGAGGAACAGCAGCTCGGGGCGGCCGATGACGCCGAGGGCGACGTCCACCCGGCGGCGCTGGCCGCCGGAGAGCTGGCGGATGCGTTTGCCCGCGCTGTCGGCGAGCCCGACCTGTTCCATGAGCTCGTCCGGGTCGCGGGGGTTCGCGTAGTAGGTGGCGAAGTGCCGGAGGGTCTCCCGTACGGTCAGCTCCGCCCGGTCGTCGGAGCTCTGCAGCACGATGCCGATCCGGGACCGCCACTCGCGGGTCGGCCGGGCCGGGTCCCTGCCCAGGACGGTGACCTCTCCCGCGTCTCGCCGGCGATACCCCTCCAGGATCTCGACCGTGGTCGACTTGCCCGCGCCGTTCGGGCCGAGGACGGCGAACACCTCGCCGTGCTCGACATCGAGGTCGAGGCCCGCGACGGCCTGCACGTCGCCGTACCGTTTCGTCAGGCCGCGTACACATATCGCGTGTTCCATGCCCAGAGGATGCATCGCGGAAGGATCACGGAACACCCCCCACAGGACGATGATCGGCATCCTCCGTACGGCGGATACGCCGCGCCTACTGGAGCTGCCCTGTGAGCGCCTGGATGCCGTCCAGAAGCCGCCGCAGGCCGAACCGGTAGGACTCGGCGTTCGCCTCCGCGGCCGGCGCGTCGAAGCCGCCCTCGCGCCAGACGCGGGTGATCGCGGGATGCCGGGTCGTGTCGAAGTAGTCGTCCCAGAACGAGCCGCGCGCCGCCCACCAGGCGTCCGCGGACTCCCCGGTCGTCCGCTCCACGTGGTCATACTCGGCGCTGACGGCAGCGGCGGCGTCGACGAAGGTGACGATCGCCCCCGCGGCCGCGGTCATCTGCCGGGGTGACAGCCCGATGTCCGACAGCGCGGACAGCAGATACTCCTGCTGCGCCATCAGGCCCGGACCCAACGGCGGCCGCACCGTGGAGACCTGCCGCAGCCAGGGATGACGCCGGTACGCCTCCCGGGTGCGCTCGGCGTACAGCTCGATCTGCTCCCGCCAGCCTTCCGGCCGCGGGTCGCCCGGGCCGGGCAGATCCCGCTCGGAGAGCACCGCGTCGACCATGAGGTCGATCAGCTCGGCCTTGCCCGGAACGTAGGTGTAGAGCGACATGGTGCCCACGCCGAGCTCCTCCCCGACCCGGCTCATCGACATCGACGTCAACCCTTCGCGGTCGGCCACCGACAGTGCGGCACCGACGATCTGGTCGACGGTCAGCCGGGGCCGGCGCCCCTTCGCCGGCTTGTCGCCGCCGCGTCCGGCGGCCGCGTGGTCCCGCCAGAGCAGCGCCAGCGTCCGCTCCGGATCGCCGCCGCCGCTGCGCTCCACTCCCATGAGCGTGAATCCTACATTTTCGTATGCGGTACGGTTATTCTATCCGTACGCCATACGAGAATGGGGTGGAGCATGACTGTCCTGGTCACGGGTGCGACGGGCAACGTCGGGCGGATCGTCGTCGAAGGGCTCATCCGGGCCGGTGAGCGGGTGCGCGCGCTCACCCGGCGGCCCGGCGAGGCGACGCTGCCGCCGGAGGCGGAGGTGGTGTTCGGTGATCTCGCGGATCCGGCGACGCTGGCCGGGCCGCTGTCCGGCGTCGAGCGCGTCTACCTGTTCCCGCACCCCGCGACCGCCCACGCGGTGGTGGAGCAGGCGAAGCACGCGGGGGTGCGGCGTGTCGTCGTCCTGTCCTCGGGCGCCGTGACCTTCGGCCTCGACACGGACTTCCACCTGCCGGTGGAGCGCGCCGTGGAGGAGTCGGGGCTGGAGTGGACGCACGTGCGGGCAGGCGAGTTCATGACGAACAGGCTCGAACTGTGGGGGGAGTCGATCCGCACCGAGCGGGTGGTCCGCGACCCCTTCCCGGGGCAGGCCGGAATCCCCGTGCACGAACGGGACGTCGCCGACGTGGCGGTGCTGGCGTTGACCGAGGACGGCCACGCCGGCGCCGCGTACACCCTCGCCGGTCCCCAGTGGGTGACCCGGCGGGAACAGGTGACCGCCATCGCCGCCGCGATCGGCCGGGAGATCCGTTTCGAACAGGTCGGCCGGGAGGAGGCGCGCGAGCTCTACCTCCGGATGGGCGGCTTCGCCGCGGCGAACGCCGACTTCCTGCTCGGGTTCACCGATTACGGGGGACGCGAGGTCGAGCCGGACGCCGACGCCGACGCCGACGCCGACGCGGACACGGGCGCGGACACGGGCGCGGGCGCGGACGCGGGCGCGCGGCCCGCGCCGGAACGCCGGCCGTTGCCGACCGCCGAGCAGGTCACCGGCCGGCCCGCACGCACGTTCGCCGAGTGGGCCCGTGACCACGCGGCGGACTTCACGGGCTGACCAGGCTCAGACAGGGGTTGAACAGGGTCGACACAGGCCGGGCTCAGAACAGTGTCGGGTTCTCCGGCTCGATGCCGCGCAGGGCGTCGTAGTCGAGCGTCACGCACTCGATGCCGCGGTCGGCGGCGAGCACGCGGGCCTGCGGCTTGATCTCCTGGGCCGCGAAGATCCCCTTGACCGGGGCCAGGCGGGGGTCGCGGTTGAGCAGTTCGAGGTAGCGGGTGAGCTGCTCCACGCCGTCGATGTCGCCGCGCCGCTTGATCTCCACGGCGACCGCCCCGCCGAGGTGGTCGCGGCACAGGATGTCCACCGGGCCGATGGCGGTCATGTACTCCCTGCGCACCAGTGTCCAGCCGTCGCCGAGCGTGGTGATGTGCTCGGCGAGCAGCTCCTGCAGGTGCGCCTCGACGCCGTCCTTGCGCAGGCCCGGGTCGATGCCCAGCTCGTGGCTGGAGTCGTGCAGGATCTCCTCGATCGTCAGCACGAGCTTCTCGCCGGTCTTGCCGTGCACGACCGACCAGGTGAGCACGCCGTCGATCTCCTCCTCGCGCACCTTGCAGGGAGGGTTCATCCAGTTCAGAGGCTTGTACGCCCGGTCGTCAGCGTGGATCGACACGCTTCCGTCCGCCTTCATGAGGATGAGCCGAGGGGCCATGGGGAGATGGGCGGTGAGCCGTCCCACGTAATCCACGCTGCACCGCGCGATGACCAGCCGCATGTGCGCCAACCCTACCGGGATCGCGGAGGTCCCGAGGCGTTCTGGGAGACTGTCGGGCATGGCCCGGGCGGGGGAGGAGGCCGGAGGGTGGGCTGGCGCGGTGCGCGGGGTTCGAGGCGTCCGCTTGTACGCCGCCCGACCGGGTGCTGGAAGAATGGGCCGTCTTCTCCCGTTCTGCCTGACATGAGCCCCCCGGAAGGATGCCCGCCGTGAGTCCCCGACGTGCCCGCCGCCGCGGCCCGTTCGAACGCCCGGACGGCAGTGCCGTACGGCCGGTGGGCCCTCAGGTGGCCGGGGTGGACCGTGTGGAGAGCGCGCACGACGGCGATTGGGTCGTCCGCAACGTCTCCGGCGCCGCCCAGGGCAAGGCGTACCGGTGCCCGGGGTGCGAGCAGGAGATCAGGCCCGGACTGCCGCACGTGGTGAGCTGGCCGGCCTGGGCCGGGGGAGAGGACGAGCGGCGGCACTGGCACACCACGTGCTGGCGCAACCGGGCCAACCGAGGTCCGGGCCGCAGCCGTTATTGACACGAGCTATCGGAGTGGGAATGGACATCAGGGCGTCCACGGTGCTGCCTGCCCGGCGCGAGGACATCGAGCTGCAGACGGCCGACGGGCTCACTCTCGTCGGCGAGGTGGCCGTGCCGGAGAGCCGGCCGCCGGTGGCGACGCTGGTCTGCCTGCATCCCCTGCCCACCCACGGCGGGATGATGGACAGCCACGTGCTGCGCAAGGCGTCCTACCGGCTGCCCGCACTCGCCGACATCGCGGTGCTGCGCTTCAACACCCGTGGCACGACCTCCGACCGGGGGACCTCGCAGGGGGCCTTCGACGGCGGCGAGGGGGAGCGGTGGGACGTGGCCGCCGCTCTGGAGTACGCCGACTTCCACGACCTGCCGAACCCCTGGCTGCTCGGCTGGTCGTTCGGCACGGAGCTGGCGCTGAAGTGGGGTCGCGACCCGATCGTGCAGGGCGCGATCCTGCTGTCGCCGCCGCTGAAGCGGGCCGGTGAGAAGGACCTCGTCGCCTGGGGCGAGTTCGGCCGCCCTCTGGTGGCCCTGGTGCCGGAGCACGACGACTACCTGCAGCCCGAGGAGGCCGTACGCCGGTTCGCGGCGGTGCCGCAGGCGGAGGTCGTCGGCGTGGACGGGGCCAAGCACCTGTGGGTCGGCGAGCCGTACGTGCGGATCGTGCTGAACGAGATCGTCAAGCGGGTGAACCCGCCCGCCGCGCCACTGCCCACCACGGTCTGAACGTGACGGACGGGCCGCCGGGGTCGCGAATCGGTGACGAACGGCGGTGCCGGGCGCGTGGCGCGTTACCGTGACCTGATGCAGCTCTACTCGCGTTCCGCCGGGAGCGGCCTGCCAGTCGTCCTGCTCCACGCGTTCCCCCTGTCCTCCGCGATGTGGCTCGCCCAGCGCGAGGGCCTCGCGCCGGTCTGCCGGGTGATCACCCCGGACCTGCGCGGCTTCGGTGGCACGATGCTCGGTGACGACGAGCCCTCGATCGACCTCATGGCCGACGACGTTGCGCACCTGCTCGACCAGGAGGGCATCGACCGCGCCGTGATCGGCGGCCTGTCCATGGGCGGCTACGTGGCGATGGCCCTGTGCCGCCGCCACCCCGACCGCGTACGCGGCCTGATCCTCGCCGACACCAAGGCCCAGGCCGACCCCGAGCCGGCCAGGGCGAACCGGGAGCGGATCGCCACGGCGGTCCTGGAGAGCGGCACGGGCATCCTCGTGACCGAGTCGCTGCCCGCGATGCTCGGGGCGACCACAAAGGAGTGCCGGGGGATGGTCGCCGGGCGCGTGCGCGGGCTCGTCCAGGCGGCGCCGCCCGCGGCGGTCGCGTGGGCCCAGCGGGCGATGGCCGCGCGGCCCGACGCGTTCGGCACGTTGCGGTCCCTGACCGTGCCGGCGCTGGTCGTCGTGGGCGACGAGGACGAGCTGTCGCCGCTGCCGGACGCCCAGGCCATGGCGGAGGCCATCCCGCAGGCGCAGCTCGTCGTCATCGGGAAGGCGGGCCACCTGTCCGCCATCGAGCAGCCCGAGGCGTTCAACCGCGCCGTCGCGGAGTTCGTCAAGTCACTGGACTGAGTCGGGGCCGGGGGCAGGAACTGCGCCGGCGGTCGTCGGGTGATCCGGGGGCCGAAGGGGTTTCGGCTCGGCCTGAGGCCGGGGGCCTTTGGCTCGGCGTGGGGTTCGGGGGTCCTTGGCCGAGCCGGGGGCCGGGATCTTCTGCTCAGACGCGGGTCGGGGGGCGGGCATTAGAACGGGGCCCGGTATTGCCGGGCCCCGTTCGTTCAGCCGTCAGACTCCCCGATGTGCGCCTGTGCGCCGGTGGCTACTCCTGCCACCACTCCGCGTCGTCGTCGCTCTTGGTGGAGCTGATCGGCTCGACGGACGGCGTGGCGGGCACGGACGGCTTCTCCACGACCGGCGGAGCCGACAGGGCCGGCTTCGGCGGGGCCGCGGTGACGGGCGCCGGCTCCGGGTCCATGCCCGGCAGCGGGGCGCCGCCCAGCAGCTGGCGGAGCTGGGCGAGGTGGCTGGTGATGCTGTCGCGCTGGCGAGTGAGCTCGTCCACCTGGCGCTGCATCGCCGTACGGGTGCGCTCGGCCTCGTTCTTGGCCTCGGTCACGATCGTGTCGGCGCTGGCCTTGGCGTCGGCCACGAGCTGGTCGGCGTTCTTGCGGGCGTTGGCCAGCAGCTGCTTGGCGTGGGTGTCGGCCTCGCGGCGGGTCTGCTCGGCCTGCTGCGTGGCCTTGGCGGCCCGCTGCTCGGCCGTGGCGGCGCGCTGCTCGGCCTCGGCGACCAGCTTCTGGGTGTTGGCCTGGGCGGTGGCGTGGCGCTCGGCCTCCTGGCGCTCGGCCTCCTCGCGGCGGGCGGCGAGCTGGATCTCGAACTCCGCCTCGTCCTGGGCCCGCTTGGCCTCCGACTCCTCCAGGATCCGCTGCGCCTGGGCCCGCATCTCGTCCGCCTGACGCTTGGCGGTGGTGAGCACCTCGTCGCGCTCGCGCTTGGTCGAGGCCCGCAGCTGGGCCACCTCGCGCTCGGTCGTGGTGCGCAGCTTGGCGATCTCGCGCTCGGCGTCCGCCCGCTTCTCCGCGACCTCGTGGTCGGCGGTGGCGCGGATCTTGGCGACCTCGCGCTCGGTGGTGGCGGTCAGCTCGTCGGACTCGCGCCGGGCCGTCGACCGGATCTCCTCCGCGTCGCGCTCGGCGGTGCTGCGCATCTCCTCGGCCTCGCGCGCCGCCAGCGCCCGCTTCTCCGCCGCCTCGTTCTCCGCTGCCGCCCGCAGGTCGGCGGCGTCCACCTTGGCGGCGGCGCGGATCTCGTTCGCCTCCGACCTGGCCGCCTGGACGAGCTCGGTGGCCTGCTCCTCCGCGAGCCTGAGCAACTGCTCGATGCGGGCGCCGAGACCCGAGTACGTCGGCCGCTCCTGCTCCTGGAGCTGGCGCTGCGAGTCGGAAAGCTCCCGCTGAAGGGCGCCGATCTGTTCCTTGGCCTGACGCAGTTCGGTGTCGAGGGTCTTCAGGTGGTCGTGGACCTGGTGCCGGTCATAACCCCGGAGCACCACGTCGAATTCGCGAGATGGGGCGTCCTCGAAGAAGTTGTTCAGCTGGGCGTCGATGTCGGACTGCATGAGGCTCGATCCTGGTTGTCGAGACGGCTACAGGGGGCCGGACGGGGGGTCGGTTCCGAGGCGAGGAAGCCGGTGTGGCGTCCACGTCCGGTGGTACGCCAGCGTACTCCGGTACTGCCGCGTTGGAGGCCCCCTCCGACTTTCTGCGCGACTTGTTACGTATGAACGTTTCTTGCGTTTACTTAGCGCCTGGACGTCTCGACGAGCTCGGTGAGAACCCCTCCCACGTCCTTCGGATGCAGGAACGCGATCGAGGCTCCCATCGACCCATGCCTGGGCCGCTCGTCGATCAGGCGCACGCCCTTCGCCCCGATCTCCTCCAGGGCTTTGGTGACGTCCGCCACGCCGTACCCGATATGATGCACGCCCTCGCCCCGCTTGGCGAGGAACCTGCCCACCGCTGTGTCGGGGTGCAGCGGTTCGAGAAGCTGGACATATGACGCGCCCTGGGCGCCGTCGGCGACGTGCAGCATGGCCTCGCGGACGCCCTGCTCCTCGTTCACCTCCCGGCTGACGACGGTCAGGCCGAAGACGGACTCGTAAAACTCGATCTTCTCCTCCAGGTTGTGGCAGGCCACACCCACGTGATCGATCCGCAGCAGCATCGCCGTCTCCTCCGCGTTCCCGTCGTGCCGCCCGCGTCCGGGCGGCCGCCCTACTCATGGGTATGGTGACACCGTCGCCCCGATCTCGTAGTGGAGGGTCTCAATGTCTGGTTCCGTCATCGTCGCCGGAGCACGCACACCGATCGGACGGCTCCTCGGCTCGCTCTCCGATCTGTCCGCCGTCGAACTGGGCGGGATCGCGATCAAGGCCGCGCTGGAGCGCGCCGGTGTCTCCCCCGACAAGGTCCAGTATGTGATCATGGGGCAGGTGCTCCAGGCCGGGGCCGGTCAGATCCCCTCGCGCCAGGCGGCGGTGAAGGCCGGCATTCCCATGACGGTGCCCTCCCTCACCATCAACAAGGTCTGCCTGTCGGGCCTCGACGCGATCGCGCTGGCCGACCAGCTCATCCGCGCGGGCGAGTTCGACATCGTCGTCGCGGGCGGCATGGAGTCGATGACCAACGCGCCGCACCTGCTGTCCGGCCTGCGCAAGGGCGTGAAGTACGGCGGCACGGGCATCCTGGACGCGATGGCCCACGACGGGCTCACCGACGCGTTCGACCAGATCGCGATGGGGGAGTCGACCGAGCGCCACAACGCCAGGCTCGGCCTGACCCGGGAGGAGCAGGACGAGTTCTCGGCGCGGTCGCACCAGCGCGCCGCCGAGGCCACGGAGAAGGGCCTGTTCGATGACGAGATCGTCCCGGTGCCGCTGCCGCAGCGGAAGGGCGACCCCGTGCTCTTCTCCGCCGACGAGGGCATCCGCAAGGACACCACGGTCGAGGTCCTGGCGAAGCTGCGGCCGGCGTTCACCAAGGACGGCACCATCACGGCCGGATCGTCCTCGCAGATCTCCGACGGCGCCGTCGCCGTGGTGGTGATGTCGAAGGCCAAGGCCGAGGAACTGGGCCTCGAATGGCTGGCGGAGATCGGTGCGCACGGCAACGTGGCCGGGCCGGACAACTCGCTGCAGTCCCAGCCCGCCAACGCCATCAAGCAGGCGCTGGCCAAGCAGGGGCTGACCGTGGGCGACCTCGACCTGCTGGAGATCAACGAGGCGTTCGCCCAGGTCGTGCTGCAGTCGGCGAAGGAGCTCGGCGTCCCGCTCGACAAGATCAACGTCAACGGCGGCGGCATCGCGCTCGGCCACCCGATCGGCGCGTCCGGCGCCCGGATCGTGCTGACGCTGGCCCACGAGCTGAAGCGGCGCGGCGGCGGCCTCGGCGCGGCCGGCCTGTGCGGCGGTGGCGGCCAGGGCGACGCGCTGATCATCCGGGTTCCCGCGCCCGGCGCCTGATCGGAGCCGCAGGTGGACGTCCGTGAGCTTGTCGGTCAGGCGCGGCAGGGCCGGCCGCGCGCCGTCGCCCGGCTGATCTCGCTGGTGGAGAACGCCGTCGAAAACGCCGAAACCGCCGCGAACGGCGGTCAGAGCGGTGCCTCCGCCGGGGGAGACACGACGGTGAGCCGTGCGCTGCGCGAGGCGATGGCGGAGCTCGCCACCGGCGGCGCCCGGCCGCACCCCGCCAGGGTCATCGGCCTGACCGGCTCCCCCGGCGTCGGCAAGTCGACCTCGACCGGCATGCTCATCCGGGCGTTCCGCAGGCGCGGCAGCACGGTGGGGGTGCTGGCGGTCGACCCGTCCAGCCCGTTCACCGGCGGCGCCCTGCTCGGCGACCGCGTACGCATGCAGGACCACGCGACCGACCCCGGTGTCTTCATCCGCAGCATGTCGAGCCGAGGGCACCTGGGCGGGCTCGCGTGGGCCACGCCGCAGGCGCTGCGCGTGCTGGAGGCCGCGGGGTGCGACGTCATCCTCGTCGAGACGGTCGGCGTCGGGCAGGCCGAGGTGGAGATCGCTCACCTGGCCGACACGACCGTCGTCATCCTCGCGCCGGGCATGGGCGACGGCGTGCAGGCCGCCAAGGCGGGCATCCTCGAGGTCGCCGACGTCCTGGTCGTGAACAAGGCCGACCGCGACGGCGTCCAGACGACCGTGCGGGAGCTGCGGACCATGACGGCCCTCGTGGAGGCGCCCTGGAGGCCCCCGATCGTCACGACCGTCGCCTCCAAGGGTGAGGGCGTGGACGACCTGCTGGCCGCGCTGGACAAGCACCAGGCCTACCTGGAGGAGTCCGGAGAGGCCCTCAGGCGGCGGCTGGCCAGGGCACGCGACGAGATCGAGGCCATCGCGCTGGCCCAGCTCCGGTCGCGCTTCGCCGTGCTCCACGGTGACCGTCTCGACGTGCTCGCCGAGCGGCTGCTCGCCGCGGAGACCGACCCCTACGCCGCCGCCGACGACCTCATCGCCGCACTGCGCTGAGCCGTCGGCTTGTGCTGAGCCACCGGGCCGCACTGCGCCGAGGTGCTGTGGCGCGCCGAGATGCCGCGGCGCGCCCAGGTGCCGCGCCCAGCCCCGGCCCGTACGGCTCTCGCATCGCGGCGGCCGACGGGTCAGGGCTCGCCGTCGTATTTGACCGTGACCGTCGTGAAGCCGAGGGACCTCAGCATGCCCTCAAGCATGGCCTTGGTGTTCTGGTCGGCCCGGGAACGCAGGTCGCTCGCGGCGGCGGCGTCGCCGATCTTGCGTTCGGCCAGCACGTAGAGCTCCTGCTGGTTCTGCGGCGACGACGACAGGAAGTCGGAGATCCGGTCGAAGATGCCCCGCTCCTGGGCGAAGACGTACGACCGCTTGTTGTCGAGGTTGGGCTTCTCCAGCTCGGCGTGCGGCAGCCGCACCGTCACGGTCGTGCGGTCGGGGGAGACCGTGAAGGCGTCCTTGGGCAGCGTGGAGAAGTCCACGTAGGCGTCCACGGTCCCGGCGCCCACGAAGAGCGTGCGGGAGCCCTTGATCGCGTCAGGGAGGAACCTGGCGTCCTTCTCCAGGTCGACGATGACCTGGAAGTCGCCGGTCGCGGCCTCGAAGCGGCTCAGGTTCTGCACCGACCGCAGCAGCGCGGGCCCACTGCGGTCGACGGTGCGCTCGCCCAGCGGATCGAGCCAGGACCAGGTCAGCCGCGCGCCGACCACGAGCAGCAGGACCACGAACAGCAGGCCGGCGAGCACCCGCCAGCCGCGCCGCGAGCGGGGGGCGGGGGCCGCGGCGCTCGCCGTGGCGTCGGTGGCGGCGGCGCCGGCGTCGGCCGGCGCGAATGAGGGACGGGTCTGACGGTCCACGGGGGGAATCTTCCCGGTATTTCCGCGATCTCACGCAGGACAAGATCGCGTCCGCCCATGGGCCATGTTTCGGTCTTCCCAAACTCGTCGCTAGTCCGGACCGATAACCGAACCGGCCTCCCGGCGGCGCTCGGGCCCGCTCGGCAACGGCCGGCCGCCCCATGCTCGACGTTGGTGCGCACCTGCTGTGCGAGCGTGTCGCCTGTCGGCAGCGGGCGGGTTGCCGCCGCCGCGCTCACGCCGCCTGCGGTGCCTTGGCGGCTCCCGCCATGCCCGGCGCGGAGTGCGGACTGCGCCGGGCGCGGGTGGTGGGGGTGCGGCCTCGTTTGTAGGTTCGGCGGCCTGCCCGTGCCGGGTTCTGCCCCCGCATGGGGTGCGGACTGCGCCGGCGCGGGTGGTGGGGGTGCGGCCTCGTCTGTACGTTCGACGGCCTGCCCGGGCCGGGTTCTGCCCCGCACGGGGTAGGGACCGTGCGGGGCGCGGGGTGGTGCGCGGTGCGGAGCGTGCGGGGTGCGACCTCTGGGGCCTATCGGCCTATGTGGGCGGGGCCGGGGGCTTGTCCTCTCTCGCCGGGGGGGGCGGGCTACACGACGGGTGCCAGGAGCGCGCCGGGTACGCCGGGGTCGTCCTCGGGGATCGTGTCGTGGGCGTCGGTGTCGGCGGTTGGATGCGGGGCAGGGGTGGCGCGACCGGCGTCGCCGGGGCGCGTGGTGGTGCGTCCGGCGCGGCCGTCGCGGCCGGGAGGTGTGCCGCCGGACCGTCGCCTGCCGTGACGGTGGTCCTGGGCGGGCGAAGGGCTGGCACCGCCGGGACGCGCGCGGCCGGAACGATCCGGAGCGGGCGAAGGGCTCGCGCCGACGCCGCCGGGCCGCGTCTGCGTACCCTGCCCATTCGAAGCACCAGGAGCGCCGGGCCTTTCCTGGGTTCCCGGGCGGTCCGGGGATGCGGGGTCGGCGGGCTTGCCGGTCCTTCCGGGCCGCCAGGGGTGCGGCGACCGTCCGGGGGTCGGCCCCCAAGGGCGGCCTCTCCGGGCGCCTCCGCGGTTCGGCATGTCCCACGAACCCGGATAACCCGGGCGGCCCATCGGGCCGTGACCCGTCGAGCCATGCCCGCCCGGAGCCTGACCGCCAGCGCCCGGACCGCCAGCGCCCGGACCGACGGGGCTGGGACTGACGGAGCCCGGACCCGGGGGACTGGCGGCGGGAGACGGCCACCCGGAGGCGGCCGGACTCGGGCCGATCCATCCCGGGCCGATCTCGCCGCCGCGCGGGTCCGTGACCGGCTCCCAGTCGGGTCCGGTCGGCATGCCGGTGGCGACGGCCATGCCCGAAGGAGACGGCTCGGCCGGATAGCCCGGCGCGTACGTCGGGGTGGGGTTCACCGGATAACGCGACGCGACGGGGTCGGCGGGATGGGTGCCGCCGCCGAAGTGCTTCGCCTGCAGGCCGCAGGAGACGAAGTCGGAGTAGAACATGCGCAGCCAGTCCTGCCGCTGGGCGTTGCTCAGCTCGGAGAACCAGATGGCCGCCTGCTGGTGCTCGCGCAACGACCCGCTGGGCAGCGAGACGTCTCGCAGCCAGGCGATGATGATGGCCCGGTAGCCCGCGGCCACGGCTCCCGCGCAGGGGTGGGCCAGACGGTCGAGGAACTCGGCGGCCGCCCGCTGGGCGTACCCGGACCCGAGATCGTCGATGTGCACGACTATCACGCCCGGTCCCACGGAGTCGTCCTCGCCGTACTCCCGTTGCTCGACCCTCTTGAAGGCGGCCGGCGTGCCGGCCAGCTTCAGCGCCAGCGTGGTGAACACGGTGGCGAGCTCGGCCAGGCCCCCGCGCAGCGCCGGATGGACGCAGACGTTGATGGGCCATTCCTGACAGATGAGGCGTTCGCTCACCGGCACCGCCTGCGGCACGGTGACGAGCCGGGCCGCGCCGGTCCCGGCGGCCAGCACGGCGATCACCGCGGCGGCCAGCGCCAGCGTGCGCCGGGTCACCAGGGCCACCCAGCCGAGGAGCAGCGCGGCGCTCAGGCCCAGCAGCCACAGCGTCTGGTCCGCGTAGGCGGTCTCGCTGACGCCGGAGAGCAGGTCGTACGGCTCCCGCGTGGCGGGCGTGAGCCGGTCGGCCCAGTTGGGCCCGGTGGCCAGCCAGGTGAACAGCCCGAACGTGCCGGCTCCCGCGATCAGCGGGACGACGACGACCGGCACGAGCCAGCCGAGGATCCAGCCGATCACGATGTACAGCCCCAGCCCCGCGACGGACATCGCGAGACCGCCGGGCAGCGGCGGCCCGCCCTGCCCGGTCAGCGCGGCGCGCAGCCCGAGCAGCAGCACGGTGGCCCCGAAGGAGCCGGCGACGACCGCGATGATCGACAACGGCGCCCTGGCGGCCCGCCACGGCGTCAGGACACGGCCCTTCTCGGCGCGGCGCCTGCGGAACGCGACCCAGGCCGCGAACGCGGCTCCGAGCGGCCCGGTCAGGCGCAGCGAGCCGATGACGGCCGCCACTATGTCGTCCCAGTCCATGAAACCGGGAATGAGGACGCTCCACGCGGCGACGAGCGCGAGCACGAACAGCACGGTCGCCGCGACCAGTGCGCCGTGTCTCAGCTCACCGCGTGAACCGCCCCTATGCTCACCCACAGCAGGGCGCGGCCCCTGGCCACGCCACCGAAGTCCGGCGCGCATGCGGCGCCGGGACAGCGATGCTGTCCATTGAGAATCTCCCCCGTGTCTGTGTGAGCGGTGCACGCGAACCCACGCCGTTCCCCGTGGCGCTGGTTCGCCGGCCGGCCTCGCCTCGCCCGCCGTCGGACGCGTCTCCCCGCGGACTCCCGTCCGCGAGACGTCCTCTAGCAGACGGGGTTCCCCGTGCCGCCGGGTTTGCCGCCGCCTCACCTTTCGACGTGGCAACCATAACGGAGCGTGACCCGTACGAGGGGGAGTTCTGGGGTCAAGGAATGAATTCGGTTACGCTCGGTGCACTGGTCGATCTTGGCTGGCGTCGCGCTACCGTATATCGCTGTGTCCGTTCCGCCCAGCTCAGAGCCGCCGCCCATGGGTGGCCCCCGGCCGCTCAAGCTCCCGTTCGACCCGATCGAGCGGGCGGCCGAGACATGGCGTTCGACCTTCGGGCCGTCGTCCGCCATGGCCGCCGTGACTTCGATCATGAGAGCCCATCAGATCCTGCTGGCGCAACTGGACACGCTGCTCAAGCCGTACGACCTGACCTTCGCCCGTTATGAGGCGCTCGTGCTGCTCACGTTCAGCCGGGCCGGGTCGCTGCCGCTGTCGAAGATCGGCGAGCGGCTGATGGTGCACCCGACGAGCGTGACCAATACCGTGGACCGCCTCGAACGCGCCGGCCTGGTGCGCCGCATGCGCAACCCACGGGACGGCCGCGGCGTGCTCGCCGAGATCACCGACGAGGGCCGGGACATCGTGCGGCGCGCCACGGCCGACCTGATGAACGCGGGTTTCTGCATGGGCATGTACGACGACGCCGAGCTGGACGACATGTTCGGCCTGCTCAGGACCCTGCGCGTCGCCGCGGGCGACTTCAGCTCCTGACGCGGGCCGGGAGATCGGCCGCGGGGAGTCAGGCGCGGCCCGGGGCAGGCGCGAGGAATCAGCCGCGAAGAATCAGGCGCGAGGAGTCAGGCGCGAGGAATCAGGCGCGGCCCGAGGGATCAGTCGCGGAGGGATCAGCTGCGGGCCAGCATCGCGAACGAGCCTCGCACCAGGGCCAGCAGTTCGGGCGCGGCCGAGGCCTCGTCCAACGCGGTGACGGGATCGCTCGTGAGCGCGGTCACCACGTACGTCCTGCCGGCCGCGTCACGGGCGAGGAAGCCCATGGAGAGGACGCCGGGCTCGCCGCCGCCCTTGTACCAGACCGTGGGCCAGGCCTCGGCGTCGAGCCCCAGCCCGGCGTCGTTGGCCGACATGATCTCGTCGATGGGCGGCGTGTTCAGCGCGGACAGTCCCGCGAACGCGCGGCAGACGTCTCCGGGCGAGGCGAACCATTCCAGCGCGCCGATGTCGCGCGGCCGGTCCCAGGGCGTCACCGCGCTCAGCGGCGTACGCGCGACGGTCGTGGCCAGATAGCGGTAACGCCGGGCGCGGTCGAGCGACAGGTACTTCTTCGCGAGGCGCGGATAGTCCGCGCCCTTGAGGAGGAACAGCTCCCTGGTGGTGAGGAACGGCCGGTTCAGCGCCGTGTGGCCGGACCACCGCCCCACCTGGGCCTCCACGCGGGCACGGCCGACCTTGTCGATCAGCAGGTCGGCGCCCGTGTTGTCGCTGATCGAGATCATCAGTTGGGCGGCCTCCCTGACGGAGACCGTGCTGTTGTCCGGACGGTCTTGGAGCGTGCCGCTCGGCAGGCTCTTCAGGTCGGGCCGGATGGTCAGGGGCGTGTCCCAGGACAGCCGGCCCTTCTTGATCTTCTCGGCCGTCGCGCCCAGCACGTAGAGCTTGAACATCGAACCGAGCGGCCGGGGAGTGTCCGGCGCGATGGTGTGCACGGGACGGCAGGTGCCGTTCCCGCGGATCTCGGCCGCCAGGAACCCCACCCGGGGCGCCAGCGCGCGCAGCCGCTGGTCGAGCTCGGCCCAGCTCTGCGGTGCCGGCCGCTGCTCCTGCTGGAACAGGAGGGTGGCGATCCTCCCGTCGCCGTCGACGGCCATGGAGATCTGAAGACGTCCGACGCCGGTCGTGACCACCCCGGTCAGTGTTGTGGGCGTGACGTCGGCCAGCGATTCGAGCCGCAGGCCGCCCAGGCTCTGCAGGACCCCGTTGAGCTGGGCCGGTGAGATCTGTTCGAGGAAGGCGGCGCTGAAGTGCGCGCTGATCTGGTCTTCGGGGATCGGAAGGGCCGCGGACGCCTCCAGGAGCCAGCGGAGCTGCTCGCCCACAGGCGAGTCCGGTATCTCCGGGGTGGGCGCGGGGGTGGGCGACGTGAGCGGCGCACCGGCGCCGGCGGCTCGGGGCGCCACGTCGGCGGGGGCGGCGGTTGCCGGGCTGGCGGGGGTGGTATCAGCGGTGGCCGGGGTGGCGGGTGCCGTGTTGGCGGCGGGAGTCGTGTCAGCGGCAGAGGCGGTGGCCGGGGTGGCGGCCGCGGTGTCAGCGGGAGCGGCGGTGGCGGGGGCGGCGGTGGCCGTCACGGCGAGGGCCAGTGCCGCGCTCATGACGCTCATGAGGGGAATCCTCACCCGGCCCTGTGACGTGGTGCGCATCGGCGTGATCGGCACGAGAAGGCTCCTTCGCGGTAGGGGGTGCGGAGCTCGTGTGCGGGTCGTCGGCGGTTCGCCGCGGCGGGCATTACGTGATCTCACCTTCACGATCACTGTACGTCGCGATGAGACGGCCCTGATCTCCACCGCCCGGTCGCCGCGGCCGGGCCCCCGGGCGTCCGCGCCGCCCAGGGGGCCGGTGGCGCACGTCACGTGGTGCGCCACCGGCCCCAAGAGGTACCCGCCCTCGAGGGGAATCGGCCTCGGGAGGTACCGGCCTCGAGAACAACCGGCCTCGGGAGGTACCGGCCTCGAGGGGAATCGGCCTCGGGAGGAATCGGTCCCGGGAGGAACCGGCGCGTCAGCGGCCGACGGCGCGCAGGGCGTCGACGATGCCCCTGCCGTAGAAGCCGTTGTCCCACGGCCCGCCTTCGCAGGTGTGCGTCGCGGTCACGGTGGAGCCGCTCGGCAGGATGCGGGTGTAGGTGAACGCGGGCGGGTTCGGGCACGGCGTCCTGGTGGCCGTGGCCTTGAGGATGGCCTCCACCTTGTCGGGATCCAGGGTCAGCCCGCCGCGGTCGCGGTCGCGCTTGCCGTACCGGCTGACGATCAGCGCCGCGACGCCGGCCGCGCGGGGCGAGGCCATCGAGGTGCCCTGCAGGTACTGGTAGTAGCCGCAGGTGGAGCCCTTGCAGTCCTTCACGACGTACTCGACGGTCGGGTCGCCGTTCGCGTCGATCTCGCCGTTGGCGACGGCGAGCGCCTTGGGATAGGCCGCGAGCGTGGCCTTGCTGATGTCCCTGGTGTTGCCGGGGGTGTCGTAGACGTCGCCGCCGGGCGAGGCCACGTCGACGTAGTGGTTGCCGTAGCTGGAGTAGTACGTCTTGCGCTTGCTGACGCCGGTGGCGGAGACCGAGATCACGTGCTCGGACTCACTCGGCAGCGAGACGCACGACGGGGGGATGGTCCGCTCCCTGGGGGCCTGGCCGGGGAAACCGGCGAAGTCGGGGCTGCCGCTGTCGACGTTCGTCTTCGTGTAGTCGATCGCCTCGTTGCCGGCCGCGCTGACGATCGTCACGCCGCGCGCGTGGGCGTAGTCGATCGCCCGCTGGGTGGCGGCGATGTACAGCCGCTGCTGGGCCTGCTCCTCGGGGCTGTCGGCAGGGTTGTCCGCGCAGTTGAACAGCCACGGATCGACGTAGTAGCTCATGTTGACCACGTCGACGCCGATCTTGCCCGCGTAGGTGAGGGCGTCGACGGTGGGCTGGAGGAAGAAGTAGCCGGAGTCCTGGCCCGCCCGCAGGTTGACGATCGTCACCTTCGGCGCGACGCCCGAGACGCCCAGCTTGTTGATGGGCGAGGCGATCGACGAGGCGACGTGGGTGCCGTGGCCGTTCTCGTCCACGTCGTTCGGGTCGGTGCAGGAGCCGTCGGGGTCGCTATCGCAGGGGCCGTCGATCTCGGTGCCGTCGGCGTCCGCCGGCAGGTCGACGGTGAAGTTGCGGCTCAGCCTCCGGTCGAAGTTCGGCGCGATGTCGGGGTGGGAGCCGTCGACGCCGGTGTCGAGGATGCCGACGAGGACGCCCTTGTCCCCCTGCTCGAACCGGTGGGCCTGGTCCGCGTGGATCTGCTTCATGTCCCACTGGAGGTCGGCCAGCGGCTCGTCCTTGACGCTGCGCCCCCACGTGAAGCGCCCGCCGCCCCGGCCCTCCTTCTCCACGGCCTGGTTCTTGGCGGCCTGGGCCACGGCCTTCTTCACGGCGGCGGACGCCTTGGCGTCGTCGGGCACGCTGCCGATCGACTGGTTGCGGGCGACCCCTTCGATGGCCGCCGAGCCCCGCAGGGCATCGGCGAAACCGGCGTTGGCGCTGCTGACCGTGGCCAGCCCGACATCGGTGTTGACCTTGATCACGCTGCCGCCCGCCGCTTCGATCGCCTTCTGGGCGTCCGCGGCGGCCGCGCCTTCCCTGAAGAGGACCACGTATTCGGTCTGGGCAGCAGACCCGGCGGCCGCCGGTTCGGCCTGCGCGGGTGTGGCGAGGGTTGCCGCCACCATCGCCGCGGTCGCGGCGACGACTGTCAAGCGCTTCACATCCACCTCCATGTGGACTTCAAGGGCGCTGACCATGGTTGAAGATTCAGCGGCCCCGTCAAAGGTCCCTGTCAATTCGCGACCAACGTGTGACATGACGATGGTGGAGGTGGGGAGTCGAGAGGAGGCCGGTGGTGGCCGGATTTAGTAGGACGTCCTAGTATCTTCTCGAAGAGTGAGACACGGGGAGGGACGCATGGAGCCGGACGCGACGAGCGCCGAGGCGATCGAGGCGGGCAGGGCCCGCTGGCAGGCGCGTTACGACGCCGCCTTCAAACGGGACCGTGAGTTCCGCACCCTGTCGGGGCTGGAGGTGGACCCCGTCTACGGCCCGCCCGGGGACGACCCCAGGTTCGAGCGCATCGGCTGGCCGGGGGAGTTCCCCTTCACCCGCGGCCTGTACGCCACCGGCTATCGCGGCCGTCCCTGGACCATCCGGCAGTTCGCCGGCTTCGGCAACGCCAGGCAGACCAACGAGCGCTACAAGATGATCCTCGGCGCCGGAGGCGGCGGCCTGTCGGTGGCGTTCGACATGCCGACGCTGATGGGCCGCGACTCCGACGACCCCCGCTCGCTCGGCGAGGTGGGCCACTGCGGCGTGGCGATCGACTCGGCCCTCGACATGGACCTGCTGTTCGACGGCATCCCGCTCGGCGACGTCACCACGTCGATGACCATCAGCGGGCCCGCCGTACCGATCTTCTGCATGTACGTGGTCGCGGCCGAGCGGCAGGGCGTGCCGGTGGGCAAGCTGAACGGCACGCTCCAGACGGACATCTTCAAGGAGTACATCGCCCAGAAGGAGTGGCTGTTCGCGCCCGAGCCGCACCTGCGGCTGATCGGCGACCTGATGGAGTTCTGCGCCGCCGAGATCCCGGCGTACAAGCCTCTGTCGGTGTCGGGCTACCACATCCGCGAGGCGGGGGCCACGGCCGCGCAGGAGCTGGCCTTCACGCTCGCCGACGGCTTCGGCTACGTCGAGCTCGGCCTGTCGCGCGGGCTCGACGTGGACGTTTTCGCGCCGGGCCTGTCGTTCTTCTTCGACGCGCACATCGACTTCTTCGAGGAGATCGCGAAGTTCCGCGCCGCGCGGCGCATCTGGGCCCGCTGGATGCGCGACGTGTACGGCGCGCGCACCGAGAAGGCGCAGTGGCTGCGCTTCCACACCCAGACGGCGGGCGTGTCGCTGACCGCGCAGCAGCCCGACAACAACATCGTCCGCACCGCGATCGAGGCGCTGGCGGCCGTGCTCGGCGGCACCAACTCGCTGCACACCAACGCGCTGGACGAGGTGCTCGCGCTGCCGTCGGAGAAGGCCGCCGAGATCGCGCTGCGCACCCAGCAGGTGATCATGGAGGAGACGGAGGTCGTCAACGTCGTCGACCCGCTGGGCGGATCCTGGTATGTCGAGGCGCTGACCGACCGGCTGGAGGCCGAGGCGGAGAAGATCTTCACGAAGATCCGGGAGATGGGCGGCGACGGCACGATGACCTCGGGCATCCTGCGCGGCATCGAGGACGGCTGGTTCATGTCCGAGATCGCCGAGTCGGCCTTCGACTACCAGCGCAAGCTGGAGAAGGGCGACAAGCGGATCGTCGGCGTCAACTGCCACACCGCGAGCGTGGAGGAGCCGCTGGAGATCCTGCGGATCAGCCATGAGGTCGAGGTCGAGCAGCGCAGGGTGCTGGCCGAGCGGCGCGCCGCGCGCGACCAGGAGGCCGTCGAGGCGGCGCTGGCCGCCCTGCGGGCCGCGTCCAAGGGCGACGACAACATGATCCCGCCCATGCTTGAGGCCGTACGGGCCGAGGCCACGCTGGGCGAGATCTGCGACGTCCTGCGCGAGGAGTGGGGCACCTACTCCGAGCCGGCCGCCTTCTGAGGCGGGCGTTCCCGGGACGCCCTTCGCCCTGACGTCCCGGGAACAGGCTCCGGCCCGACCACCGAAGCCCCGAACCCGCCCCCTAAGCCTCGGACCACCGCCGAAGCCTCGGAGCGCTGCCGGGCGCCCCCGCTGCCCCGGAGCGCCCCCGAAGCTCCGGACCACCTCCTAAGCTCCGGCCCGACCACCGAAGCCCGGACTACGGCCGAAGCCTCGGAGCGCTGCCGGGCGCCCCCGCTGCCCGGAGCGTCGCCGGGGCAGCGGCCGGCGGCAGGAAGCGATCACGACATGAAGTGGTTGAGGGCCAGGCCGTCGAGCTTCCAGCCGGGCTCGTTGTTGACGATGCTGACCATGTGCGACTCCACGGCCAGCCGCCACTTGTTGTTGTTGCTCAGCCGCCAGACCCTGGTCGTGCCGGCGGCGCAGCCGTCCCCGGCCGCGTAGCCGAGGATGCCGTCGTTCACGAACTTGCCCGATCCGACCAGTTGGTCGCGCTCCTGCGGGGAGGTGGTGACCAGGTAGGACGACTTGGCCGTGTAGCGGAGCCGCCACATGGGCTTGCCGCCGGGGAAGGCCGTACGAGAGATGTAGTAGAGCGGCGTCTGGGTCACCTGCATGCCGTGTTTGGAGACGGCCTGCTCCAGCTCCTGCCGGTCGGCCGTGTAGAAGAAGCCCTCGCCGCCCTTGGTCGTCAGTTCGTAGAGCCGGACCTTGTGGATGGCCGTGCTCGAAGAAGCCGCCGTGACCGATGACGCGGCCGACGACGCGGCCGACGACGCGGCCGACGACGCGGCCGACGACGCGGCCGACGACGGGGCGGCCGAAGCGGGGGAGGCGACGCCGGCCGCCGCCGAGGTGGCGAGGGCCAGCGCGAGACCGAACGTGGCAGTGCCCCTGCCGAGCCGAACAGACATGTGCTGTCCTTTCTCACGATTTCAACGTTCGGTCAGCTTGGGCCGTCCAAGGGCGGGTTCCGGGCCATTTCAACGAACCTGCAAGCGACGGCCCGGTCGTTTCGCGGATCTTTGAAACGTCCGAGGGGTTCCGAACGGAATGGCTAGGGTGTGCCCGGAGTGGACGAAGTGCCTCGGGGGAGCGGTGCGACGCGCGGAGATGTGGAGCGAATTGCGGCTGTGCCCCAGTCCGGCGGTTTCGGTCGCGGTCTCGCCGCAGGTGTCGGTGCTGTCGCTGCTGGTGGACGCGGTGGCCGTGCGGCGGCGGGGACTGCCGGAGCGGTGGCGGCGCAGGATCCTGGAGTCCGTCGACGCCGAGGGCCGGCAGTCGTGCCGCCCGCTCGGCGAGCCCGGCCACTCCGTGGCGCCGGACACGATCGTCCCGCTGCCGCCGGTGTCGGACGCCTCCGTGGAGTCCCAGATCGCCTGGCTGCACGACATGCGGCCGGACGCCCTGCTCGACGACATGGAGCAGGCGTACGGGCCGGAGCGCGTTCCCGAGCACTGGAGGTGGGCCGCCGACCGGCCGCGTCGGTGGCTGAACGGCTACGCGAGCGCGGTCTCCGACGTCTGGTCCGCGGTCAGGCCACTGTGGGAGCAGGCGCAGCCGCTGCTCGACCGGGAGGTCGAGCGGGTCGGCACGGCGGTGGTGCGCGGCTCGCTCGACACGCTCCTCGGCACGCTCAGCGAGCGCATCAGGTTCGCCGACGGCAGCCTCTACATGAGCGACCAGGAGCCCGCGCGGTATGACCTCGGCGACCGCAAGCTGGTGCTCGTGCCCATGCTCTCCGGGCCCGACGCCACGATCCTCAACCTCGATCTGCCCGGCTACGTCTGGATCGCCTACCCGCTGCCGCGGGCGGACGCCCTGTGGCTCGGGGCCGATCCCGCGCGCCGGGCGGCCGACGAGCTGGCCTCCCTGCTCGGCCCGGCGCGTGCCGGCCTGCTGTCGTCGCTGGCCCGGCCCGCGACCATGGGGCAGCTCGCCACGCTGGCCGGTACGGTTCCGAGCGCCATCACCTATCACTGCGACCGTCTGGAGGCGGCCGGGCTGATCCGCAGGGAACGCAGAGGGCGCGAGGTGTGGATCCTGCGCACCCGCCGCGGTCACGAGATCATCGACCTCTTCTCCCGCTGACGACCGCGCTGACGACCGCGCTGACGGCCGCGCTGACGTCCGTGCTGACGTCCGTGCTGACGGCTGCGCCCATGACAGTGCTCACGACCGCGCTCGCGACAGGGCTCGCGACAGGGCTCACGACAGGGCTCACGACAGGGCTCAGGTCAGCGCGGCGACGCGGTCGAGGAGGGCTTCGAGAGTCTTGTCGTCGGTCGCCGGGGCGATGACCGTCACCCGCAGGTGGCGCACGCCCCCGATCTCGGCCGAAGTCAGATGGAAGGAGCCCTCCTCCAGCAGGGTCTCGCGGATCTCGGCCTGGTCGCCGTCGCCATACCTGAAGCAGACGATGTTGCTCTCCGGCTCGTACGGGCAGTGGAAGCCGGGCCGCTCGCGGGCCAGCTCCCAGAAGCGGTGCGCGGTGGCGTACCGCGCCGCCACGTGCTCGCCCAGGCCCCGCTCGCCCCGCCATGCCAGGTTGAGGAACACCTTGGTCCCGAGCGCGGCCTTGCTGCACTCCACGGTCCTGCCGATCAGGTCGAACCCCTGGTCGCCGTAGAACAGGTAGCTGGCCTCCTGCTTGAACGCCGCGTCGAGGTCGCCCTCGCGCCGTACGAGCACGGCCGCCGCGAGGCTGGCGGTGCGCAGCATCTTGTGGGCGTCCCAGATGACGGAGTCGGCCAGCTCGATGCCGTCGAGCAGGTGGCGGTGCTCCTCACTGAGCAGCGCCGACGCACCGTGCGCGCCGTCCACGTGGTACCACAGGCCGTGCTCGGCGCAGAACTCGCCGATGGGCCGCAGGGCGTCGTACAGGCCGGTGCCGGTGGCGCAGGCGGCGGCGACCAGGGCCATCGGCCGGCGCCCGGCGCGCCGCGCCCGGTCGAGCCCCTCGGGCAGCCGGGCCACGTCGATCCTGCCCAGGTCGTCCACGTCGAGCGGCACGACCGCGCGCTCGCCGAGGCCGAGGATCGCGGCCGCCCGGGTGATCGAGTAGTGCGCCGACGGCGGCGCGAGGATGGCGAGATCGCCGGGCACGCCCTCGGTCCACGCGTCGGGGGCGGCGGCGGCCCGCGCGGCGAGCATCGCGGTCAGGTTGGCCAGCGACCCGCCGTGGGTGAGCACCCCGCCGCCCTCGGGGAAACCGACCTTGGCGAGCATCCAGCGCAGCACCTCGAACTCGGCGGTCGCCGCCGCGGCGCCCATCTCGTAGACCGCCATCGGGTTGTTGATCGCCCCGTGGATGAAGTCGGCCAGCGCGGAGGGGAAGTCGGGCGCGGCCGTCTGGTGGGCGAGGTAGGCGGGGTGGTGCAGCCGCGTTCCCTCCGCGAGATAGGCGCCGAGCCACTCCCGGTAGGTCTCCGGGGTCATGCCGCCCTCCCGGATCCAGCGGGCGAGCCCGAGCCGTCCGGCCAGCTCCCCGGGCGGTGTGCGGCGGATCACCGGCACCTCGCCGTCCTGGCTCTCCCGGACGTACGCGGCGAGGCCCTCGACGGTCGCCTCGGCGGCCTGGACGAAGTCGTCGATGTCCCAGGTGTGATCCGGTGTCCAGGTGTGATCCGGTGTCCAGGTGTGTTTCGGTGTCCAGGTGTGTTTCGGCGTCCGGGTGTGATTCGGTGTCATGCCCGAATAATGGCTCTATCGGACGGCAACCGCCACGAACGCCGAATCGGCGGAGGGATCATCGCGTGACCGCCGGCCCGGATTCGGCGCTGATCTTCCGAGCGCGGGACCGTCCGGGGCCCGGTTGCCTGAGAAGGGGTCCGGTCGCCTGGCAAGCGGAAAGCGGCTCAGACGCCCACGGTCCCGTCGACGCCCTCGCGCAGGAAGTCGGCGTGGCCGTTGTGCCGGGCGTACTCGTGGATCATGTGCAGCATGACCAGCCGCAGCGAGACCTCCTCGTCCCACCGGGGCTGGTAGGCGGTGACGTCGAGGGACTCCGCCGCGCGCTCGATCCTGCGGGAATGCTCGACCTCCGTCTGCCAGGCGGCGAACGCCTCCTCGCCGGTGGACCCGTCCGGGTCGTACGCCGCCTGGTAGTCGCCCTCCTCCGACCACAGGAGCGGCACGTCCTCCTGGGCGATCACCCGGCGGAACCACGTGCGCTCGACCTCGGCCATGTGCCGGACCAGACCGAGCAGCGTGAGCGTCGACGGCGGCATCGACCTGCGGCGCAGCTGCTCGTCCGACAGCCCGTCGCACTTCAGCGCGAGCGTGGCCCGGTGGTAGTCGAGAAACGCCCGCAGCATCTCGCGCTCATCCGCGATGCTCGGCGGGCCGATCCGTTCCACTGCCATGTCCGTGGTCCTTCCAATATGGCGATTTATGTGTCGTTCACCCTATGGCCGGAGCCGCTTCGATCCGATCGCCCGGCGGAAGGGGTGGGGATCGCACGGATCACGCGGGCGCGTACGGCAGGATTGGGGGTATGGCAGCGGAGTTCTCTCGACCTGGATCGCTCTACGGCGCCGTGGACCTCGGCGCACGCAAGCAGGCACTCGAGGCCCAGGCGCGGCGTGAGGCCGCCGGGCCGGCCGGAGCCGCCTCGGCGGACGTCATCGAGGTGACCTCGGCCACCTTCAACGCCGACGTGGTGGAGCGCTCGCTGAGCGTCCCCGTCATCGTCGAGGCGACTGTGAGCAGGGCCGAGCAGGTCCGGCAGTTCAGCGACGTGATGGAGAAGCTCGCCGCCGAGGCGGCGGGCGCGTGGGTGCTGGCCCGGGTGGACGTGGAGGCCGACCCGCAGCTCGCCCAGGCGCTGCGGATGCGCGCGGTGCCCACCGTCTATCTGGCCTTCCAGGGGCAGCTCATGCCCCTGTTCGAGGGCCCGCTGCCGGAGTCGCAGCTCCGGCAGGCGCTGGCGCAGGTGTTCGAGCAGCTCGGCGTCGAACTGGCCGCGCCGCCGGAGGGCCAGGCCGAGGAGCCGCCGGTCGACCCCGAGCTCCTGGCGGCCGAGCAGGCCGTGGAGAAGGGCGACCTGGACGCCGCCGCCGCGGCGTACGAGCGCCTGCTGGCGAGGTCGCCGTCGGACGAGGGCGCGAAGATCGGCCTCGCGGGGGTCGGGCTGCTGCGGCGCACGCAGGACCTCGACCCTGCCGACGTGCTGCGCCGGGCCGCCGAGAACGCCGACGACGTGGACCTGCAGATCCAGGCCGCCGACGTGGAGATGGTGAACGGCCAGGTGGACGAGGCGTTCGACCGGCTTGTCGCGGTCGTGCGGCGCACCCGGGGCGCCGACAGGGACAAGGCGCGGCTCCACCTGCTGGGGCTGTTCGACGCGCTGCCCTCCGACGACCCGTCCGTCGCGCGGGCGCGCAGGGCGCTG
The DNA here is from genome assembly GCF_008033685.1 of Microbispora sp. CSR-4. Classification (NCBI taxonomy): domain Bacteria; kingdom Bacillati; phylum Actinomycetota; class Actinomycetes; order Streptosporangiales; family Streptosporangiaceae; genus Microbispora; species Microbispora sp. CSR-4. Next base: position 11,623 of record NZ_VJVX01000041.1, on the reverse strand, counting down.
GCCAGCGCGCTTTTCTGACCGGTTCCCGCCCGGTTCTCGCCCGCGTCCGCCCCGTGTACGCGGTGTGGCGGGGCGCGGGCCGGGTACGACGGGTGCGAACGTATGGACACGGGCTGAAACACCCCGCCGGGGATGGCACGATGGAAAGCACCCATGAGCCGTCCAGCCGGATGCGGGAGCGTGGCCGCCACGCGGAGGCCGCGCCCCAATGGAGCAGCCGGGAGAGCACGGCCAGGCATTACCCCGCAAAGGAGCGGATAGACGTGGCCACCGTGCCTAGCGTGTCCTACTCGATCACCGTGCGCCTCGAGGTGCCCGCAGGGGGCCAGGCGGTCAGCCTCCTCACCCATGCGGTGGAGAACGCGGGCGGTGTCGTAACCGCCCTCGACGTGACCAACGCCGGTCACGAGAAGCTCCGCATCGACGTGACGTGCGCGGCCAAGGACGCCGACCACGTGCAGTCGATCGTCGACAGCCTCGGCGCGGTCGAGGGTGTCGCGATCCACAAGGTCTCCGACCGGACCTTCCTCATGCACCTCGGCGGCAAGATCGAGATGCAGTCGAAGGTTCCCCTGCGCAACCGCGACGAGCTGTCCATGGCCTACACCCCGGGTGTGGCGCGGGTCAGCCTGGCGATCGCGCGCAACCCGGAGGACGCCCGCCGCCTCACGATCAAGCGAAACTCGGTCGCCGTCGTCACCGACGGCTCGGCCGTCCTCGGTCTCGGCAACATCGGCCCCGCCGCCGCGCTGCCGGTGATGGAGGGCAAGGCCGCCCTCTTCAAGCGGTTCGCCGGCATCGACGCCTGGCCCATCTGCCTCGACACGCAGGACGTGGACGAGATCGTCTCGACCGTGCGGGCCATCGCGCCGGGCTTCGGCGGCATCAACCTGGAGGACATCTCGGCGCCGCGCTGCTTCGAGGTGGAGCGGCGGCTGCGTGAGCTGCTCGACATCCCGGTCTTCCACGACGACCAGCACGGCACCGCCATCTGCGTGCTCGCCGCGCTGACCAACGCGCTGAAGGTCGTCGGCAAGGAGATGTCCGAGGTGCGGATCGCGATGGCCGGTGCCGGCGCGGCCGGCACCGCCGTCCTGCGCCTGCTGCTGGCGGCGGGGGCGCGCAACATCATCGTCTGCGACTATCGCGGCGCGGTCCACCTCGGCCGCGACGACCTCGACGACTCGCTACGGTGGATCGCCGAGCACACCAACAGCGAAGGGTACGGCGGCGACCTGCGCGGCGCGGTCAAGGGCGCCGACGTCTTCATCGGCGTCTCCGCGCCGGGGATCCTCACCGGGGACGACGTCGCCGCCATGGCGAAGGACGCGGTGGTGTTCGCGCTGGCCAACCCCGAGCCGGAGGTCTCCCCGGACGAGGCCCGCGAGCACGCGGCGGTCGTGGCCACGGGCCGGTCCGACTACCCCAACCAGATCAACAACGTGCTGGCGTTCCCGGGCGTGTTCCGCGGCCTGCTCGACGCCCAGGCGAGCGGCGTCACGCAGGAGATGCTGCTCGCGGCGGCACGCGCGCTGGCCGCCGTCGTATCGAGCGAGGAGCTCGGCCCCAACTACATCATCCCGAGCGTCTTCCACCCCGACGTGGCCAACGCGGTGGCGGCTGCCGTACGGGAGTCGGCCGGCGGCAGGGCCAGGGGCTTCACCGAGGCCTGATCAAGGTTCCTGTCCGTGACAGTGTCGTTGCGGTCGGTAATATGACGCGGCAAACCGGGGTCGGCGTACACGAATCCGCAATCCTCCCTCATGATGGGATGTATGGCGGAGGCGATCTACGTCGGCGGGTTGCTTGTAGCGACGCCACTGCTCGACGACCCCAACTTCCGGCGTAGCGTGGTGCTCGTCCTGGAGCACGACGAGGACGGCGGCACGTTGGGTGTGGTGCTCAACAGGCCAAGCGAGATCGCCGTGACCCAGGTCTTACCTTCCTGGGACGCCCTGGTCACGGGACCTCCGGTGCTGTTCGAGGGCGGTCCGGTGCAGACGGACAGCGCCCTCGCCCTCGCCGTCGTGCTCAGCGGCGAGGAGCCGCTGGGCTGGCGCCGGCTGCAGGGCAGGGCGGCGGTCTCGCGCCTCGGCACGGTCGACCTCGACGCGCCCCCGGAGATCCTGGCGGGGGAGATCTCCCAGATGCGGATCTTCGCGGGTTACGCGGGCTGGACCGCCGGGCAGCTCGAAAACGAGCTCCAGGAGGGAGCCTGGTACGTCGTGGACTCCGAGCCGGGCGACACCTTCCACCCGAACCCGGCCACGCTGTGGCGCACCGTGCTGCGCAGGCAGAAGGGGGACCTGGCGCTGGTCGCCACCTTCCCCGACGACCCCATGCTCAACTGATCCCCCTGCTCAGGTGATGCCGGTGCGCCCGTCCTTGGCCGGCCGCGACGCGCGGAGGCCGGGCGCGGGGAGCGCGCCCGGCCGTGGGCGGGACGCCGCGTCTCAGCTCGCGGTGCAGCTCACCGCCGGCACCGAGTTGGTGCCGTTCCAGGAGCCGAGGAACCCGAACGAGGTGGACGCTCCGGCGCCGAGGGCGCCGTTGTAGCTCACGTTCCTGGCGGTGACCGACGACCCGCTCGACGACACCGTGGCGTTCCACACCTGGGTGATCGCCTGGCCGTCGGCGTAGGTCCAGGTCACGGTCCAGCCGGAGATGGCGCTGGAGCCGGCCCTGACCGTCACCTCACCCTGGAAGCCGCCGCCCCACTGGTTGGAGACCGTGTACGTCGCCGAGCAGCCCCGGGCGCCGCCGGTGGGGGAGGGGCTGGGGCTGGCGCTCGGAGATCTGGTCGGCGAGGCGCTGGGGGAGACGGACGGGCTGGGAGACGGGCTCACCGGCGGCTGGCCGCTGTAGATCGTCGCTTCCCTGGCGGTCGGCCTGATGCCGTTCGCGCCGTTGAAGAGCCGCTGGCCCCACGAGGTGAGCTGGTCGACGTTGAAGTTCGTCACCTGGTCGAGGTATTCGACGCCGCCGCCGTTGCCGCTCCACGACCAGCCGAGGTAGCCGATGCCGCGCGACTGGGCCTGCGACATGATCGTGTCCTCGTCGGGGTCGCCGTCCGAGTGCATGTTGCCGAACTCGCCGATCACCAGCGGCAGGCCGGCGTTCTGGAACGCCTGGAGATAGCCGGTGACCTCGGCCGCCGTGTCGAAGACGCCGTACATGTGGATCGAGAAGACGGTGTTCTTCTGGGGGTCGCTGTCGAGGACCGAGGAGGCGTTGTCGCGCATGACGAACTGCCAGTCCTGGCCCCAGTTGGGCGCGTCGACCATCAGCAGGTGCTGGAATCCGGCCGCCCGCATCCTGCTGATCGCGCTCTTGGTCGCGTTGGTCCAGGCGGACGGGTTGTTGTTGCCGTACGGCTCGTTGCCGATGTTGATGACGACGTAGTTCTCCTGGCCGGTCAGCACGCTCTTGAGACCGACCCAGTAGTCGACCGCCTGGTCGAGCGTGTACGCGCCGCTCTGCTCGCCGTAACCGGTGGTGTCGTGGTTTTCGAGCACGCATATTAACCGGTTCTGCTTGCACAGCGAGATGACGTTGGCGACATCGCTCGCGGTGTTGGCCGTCCAGCGGCCGCCGCTCAGCACGACGCGGACGGTGTTCGCGCCCAGGGACTTGATGTTCGCGAACGAGCTCGTCTGGCTGGGGTACCAGGTGTGGGCGTGGCTGGTGCCCCGCATGATGAACTGGTTTCCGTTGGCTTCGAGGATCCTCGTGCCGCTGACGTGGAGTCCGGTCGCGGCCTGCGCGTTCTGGGTCATCGCGAGCACTGACGTCAGGAGGGCGAGGAGGGCCGCGCCCGCGGCGATGAAACGTGTTTTCATTCTGTACCTCGGGTGGGGGGATCGGCGTCGGTGGGAACGCCGAACGCACCATAGGCAGCGGGAGCCGAGGCCGTACAGGAGACGGCTCTCGCGCGCTCGCCGACGGGCATGGCCCTACTGAACCGGTTCGGCAGCGCGTGCCATCGGACCAGCGCGATTCCCCTCCGAGGGCCCCCACCTGGGCCGTGTCATCCCGATGAAACGTTCACCGGCCCCGGCCGCCGCGATTGGGTGGCGGAGGACGTCGGTAGAGTCGGCTGCCATGTCCGACCCCGGTGTGCAGGATCGCGGTGTGCAGGATCGCGGGGTGCAGGATCCCGGTGGGCCCTGCCCTGGCGTGCCCGGTCCCGGTGTGTCAAACGTCAGCCGGCTCGACCTCGGCGTGACCGGCCGCGGAGATCGGCGACCTGCCCGGCCTCACCGACTACCTCTACCTGAGCGACAACGGGTTCACCTCGGTGCCCGCCTCGCTGGGACGGCTCGACCGGCTCGGCTATCTCAACCTCGCGGAGAACCGGCTTGCCGCCCTGCCGGAGACGATCGGCGGCATGACCGCCCTGCATGAGCTGCGGATCCACGACAACCGGCTGACGACGCTGCCGGAGACGATCGGCCGTCTGACCGGGCTGCGTGAGTTGCACCTCAGGAACAACCGCCTCACCGGGCTGCCCGAGTCGCTCGGCGGGCTGCGCGCCCTGCGTCACCTTGACCTGCGCGGCAATCCCCTGGAGCGGCTGCCCGACTCCGTCGTACGCCTGACCGAGCTGACCCACCTCGACCTGCGGGCGACCCGTCTCGCCACGCTGCCCGACGGGCTCGCGGAGCTGCCGCGGCTGGAGAAGCTCGACCTGCGCTGGGTCAAGTTCGAGGAGCCCCTCGCCTGTGTCGGCCCGTTGCGCGAGCGCGGGTGCGTCGTACTCCTCTGAGGACGACCGGGGACGGCTGCGGGGCGGCTGCGCGGGCGGCGGTGCGGGCGGCCGGGTGGGTCAGCCCGTGGTCGCGGCGGGCTCGACCGGGCGTCCGGCGGGCTGTGCGGAGCATGCGGGCAGGTCCCAGCCGGGGCACAGGGAACGCTCGGCCAGCGTGAGCAGGTCCTCCAGCCGCCGCGCCAGCACGACGGGGTCCTGCGTGCGCTCGTCGAAGCAGGCGAGGGCCACGCTGAGGAAGACCGCCACGATGAACTTCGGCTGGAGGTCCCACGGGTCGGTCCCCAGCCTGCGGGCCACCTCGGCGACGAGCCTGCGCTCGTTCTCCTTGATCAGCCGCATGGCCCCGGCGAGCAGGGCGGGCGTGGAGTGCACGACCTTCTGGCAACGCAGGTACCTGCCCGTTTCCGCGTCATCCGTCTTTCGTAGCATCTTCAGCAACGAGCGCATCGCCTGACACAGAGCGGTGAACGGCGACTCCGACTCGGGACGTGCGACCAGTTCGGCGAGGAGCACCCGCTGCTCGTCGGCGGTCAGCGAGAGCGCCACGTCCTCCTTCGAGGCGAAGTATCGGAAGAACGTCCTGGGCGAGACCTCCACCTCGGCGGCGATCTGGTCGATAGTCGTCGCCTCGTAGCCCTTGGTGAGGAAGAGATCGAGGGCCGCGTCGACCAGGGCGTCCCGCGTCCGCTGCTTCTTGCGTTCGCGCAGACCCACGGCGGTCACCTCCTCGAAACTGCCGGTTCACAAACTTTCACTTGTCACCGTATGTCGGATAAAAGGATTTGTCATCTGTCATCGACTGACATAAATTGCTTGAGGTCGACTCAGTGGTGCTAAGGGGGAATCTCCATGACTCAAGCCGTATCGGTGGACGCCGACGCGCCTCCAGGACGAGGCCAGGGGCATCCATGGCTCACGCTGCTCGCCGTCTCGCTCGGCGTGATCATGGTCATGCTCGACGGCACGGTCGTGGCGATCGCCAACCCGGTCATCCAGGTCGAGCTCAAGGCGACACTGGCCGACCTGCAGTGGGTGACCAGCGGTTATCTGCTCGCGCTGGCGGTCTTCCTGATCACGGCCGGCAAGCTCGGCGACCTGTTCGGACACAAGCGCGTCTTCCTCATCGGCGTCGCCGGCTTCGCGCTGACCTCGCTCGCCATCGGCCTGTCGTCCTCGATCGGCGTGCTCATCGGGCTGCGGGTGCTGCAGGGGCTGTTCGGCGCGCTGCTGCAGCCCGCGGCGCTCGCGTTGCTCCGGTCGGCGTTCCCCGGTGAGCGGCTCAACATGGCCATGGGGGCGTGGGGCGCGATCATCGGGCTGTCGAGCGCGGCGGGCCCGATCGTCGGCGGCCTCCTCGTGGAGAACGTGAGCTGGCAGTCGGTGTTCTTCATCAACGTGCCGGTCGGCGTGGCGGCGCTGGCGTTCGGGCTGTGGACGCTGCGGGAGAACCGGGCCAAGATGCTGTCGCGGGTCGACTGGCTCGGCGTCGTGCTGCTGTCCGGTGCGATGTTCGCGCTGGTGTGGGCCATCATCAAGGCCCCCGAGTGGGGCTGGGGCGACGCCAAGACGCTCGGCTTCCTCGCCGCCGCCGTGGTGGTCGGGGCCGTGTTCCTGTTCTGGCAGTCGAAGGCGAGCGAGCCGCTGCTGCCGCTGAGCCTGTTCCGCAACGCATCGGTCTCGATCGGGACCGTCCTCATGATCCTCATGTCGTTCGCGATGTTCGGCGCGATGTTCTTCCTCACGTTCTTCTTCCAGGGCGTGCACGGGCTCACCCCGCTCGACTCCGGCCTGCGCATGCTGCCCATGAGCGCCGGCATGATCGTCGCCTCGCCCATCGCGGGCGTCCTCATCGGCAAGCTCGGTCCGAAGATCACCATCGCGGGCGGCATGGTGATCAGCGCCTTCGCGATGTTCCTCATGTCGCGGCTCAGCGTCGAGGCCGCCTTCGCCGACAGCGCGATCCCGTTCGTGCTGCTCGCGTTCGGTCTGTCGCCGGTGTTCGTCGGCGCCACGGAGATCATCGTGGGCAACGCGCCGGAGGAGCTGAGCGGCGTCGCGGGCGGCGTGCAGAACTCCGCGATGCAGGTCGGCGGCGCGCTCGGCACCGCCATCCTGGGCGCGGTGGTGTCCGCCAAGGTGGCCGACGTGCTGCCCGGCTACCTCGGCCCGGCGGCGGCAGCCGTCCCGCCCGCCCAGATGGAGGGCCTGAAGGCCCTGGCATCGGTGGGTCAGGCCCCGCCCGGACTCACCGGCCCCGTGGCCAAGACGCTGGCCGACGCGGCGCACCTGTCCTTCATGGACGGCCTGCACCTCGGCTTCGTCGTGAGCACGGCGGTCGCCCTCGTCGCGGCGGCCCTGGCCCTGTTCGTCAAGGCCGGCCGCAAGACCGAGGGCGCCCCGGTCCACATGGGCTGAGGCCCGGTCTCCTCCGTACGGCTCCCGCCACCCCGGCGGGAGCCGTACGCGCGCCCGGGCCGGGCGCGCCCGCTCGCTCAGTAGACTTGGTATCCGTGAGCGGCACGAAGATTCTTCCCGAGAGCGACGTAACACCCCGGCTCTCGCACGGCGACGGTGACCACGAGCGCTTCTCGCACTTCGCCGACAAGAACAAGATCACTGAAAGCTACGTCACCGGCGCGCCGGTGCGGGCCCTGTGCGGCAAGGTCTGGGTGCCCAGCCGCGACCCGAAGAAGTATCCGGTCTGCCCGGAGTGCAAGGAGATCTACGACGGGCTGCCCAAGGGCGAACCGTCCGGCGAGTGAGTGTCGATCCGGGATCATCGCGTCCCCTGCGGCTAGGGTCTGCCTTCTGACCAGCCGTATCGGGGGAACGAATGGTTCGGCGACCCATCGCCGTCGTCCTTGCATGCCTTTACGCGCTGGGCGGCGCGTGCGCCGTCCCGGCCACCGCAGCCTCCCGGGCGCCCGGTGGTCTCACCGGCGCCGCACTGCGTGAATCGCCGGCCTCCCGGCCGGACGCCTGCCTTACCCGCAACGCCGCACCGAAGCGCCGGAAGGGCGCGGGCAGGCTGACGCGCGCCATGGAGCCGCGTGTGCCGGGGCCGGACGAGGTCGCCCGGATGTCGGCCGACCTGGTCCGCAGGCTTGGTGCGGCGCGGACGCAAGAGGCCGCTCAGCCGGCAGAAGCCGCGCCGCCGAGAGCGACCGCGCAGGCAAGAGAAGCCGCGCGGGTTGGGGAAGCCGCGCGGGCAGGTGAACCCCTGCCGCCGAGAGCGACCGCGCGGCCTGCGGTCACCCCGCAGCCGGGGGCGGCGGTGCAGCCCGGGGCGACGACGGCGCGGCCGGGGGCGACGATGCGGCCGGGGAGCGGGGCCGCCGCGCGGCGGAGCGGTTCCGCGGCCGTCGAGCGGATCACCGTGCCGGTGCGGGTGCACATCATCAGGGACCGCAAGCTCGGCCTGCCCGACGCCGCCGTCGCCCGGCAGATCGCCGTGCTCAACACCGCCTACTCCGGCGGGTACGGCGGGGCCGACACCGGCGTGCGCTTCGAACTCAAGGGCATCACGCACACCGACAACCGGAACTGGTTCCGCGACCCCCTCGGCTACGAGGAACCGATGAAGAAGAAGCTGCGGGTCGGCGGCCCAGAGACGCTCAACCTCTACATCGCGCAGCTGAGCCGGCTCGTGCTCGGCTACTCCACCTATCCGTACTGGTATGACGACGAGCCAGTGCTGGACGGCGTGGTGATCGACTGGCGGAGCGTCCCCGGCGGCCCGCTGCGCGACTTCGCCAGGGGCTTCACGGCCGTGCACGAGATCGGCCACTGGCTGGGCCTGCTGCACACCTTCGAGAACGGCTGCAAGGACCCGGGCGACTCGGTGGACGACACGCCCCCCGAGGCCCACCCGACGAACGGCTGCCCTGCGAAGAAGGACAGTTGCCCGGCGCCGGGCAACGATCCGGTGCACAACTTCATGGACTACGCCCAGGACCGCTGCATGCGCGAGTTCACCGCGGGCCAGGGCGTACGCGTCCACCAGATGTGGGACGCCTACCGCCGCCCGGTGCCGCTGGGAACCGAGGCGGCGGCGCAGAAGGCCGCCGCCGGGGTGGCCGCGGCGGGGCTTCAGGAGGCCGCGCCGGCGCCTCAGGGGACCGCTGTGGATGTCGCCGACGGCACGGAGGCGTCAAGCAGCACCGCGAGCGACCTCGATGCCGTACCCGTGGGCGACGCCCTGAGCGACACCGTGAGCGACACCGTGAGCGACACCGCGAACGGAGCGGCGAGCGACCCTGCGAGTGACCTTGTGCCGGGTCTCGCCACCCGGGGCTCCGAGCAACCCGGCTGGCGACGCGTAGGGCGATGAGGGATCATCACAGGAACAGGGCGATGACGAATCGGTCGGAGCCGTTGACGTCGCGGCGCGGGTATGAGTAACTCCACAGCAGCGTTCATGGTCACGAAGCCTCGCGCCCGGCCCTGAGCGCCGAGTCGCTCGCCGGTTCCGTCCCACACGCCCGGCCCAGGCCGCCCGGGGAGGCTATGTGGATGACCAGTGGACCCGCCGGGTCTGGCCACCCGCGGAGGAGGAGTCTCCGCCGTCCGGACAGGCGCCCACTCGCCCGTACGGCGTCCCGGGCGGGCCGCCGCGGTCGTCCACGCCGTCCACGCCCCCTCGGTGGCCGACACGGCCGTACGGCGGCCGTGAGCCGGACCGGAACCCCACCGAGGAGAGCCTCACCGGCCTGTACGGCGCGCCGGTCGCCGAACGGTCACAGTCCGGCCGCCCGGCCTGGCCCTCGCTGGGCCTGGAGTCCCCCGAGCCCGAGGACGACCTGCCTCCGTCGGCGCGCCGCTACCGTGCGCCAGAGACGCCTCCCCGCCCGATGCCGCGGTGGTTACGGCGCCTTCTCGTCGGCGGCCTCGCGCTGGTCTGCTCGGCCGCCGTCATCGGCGCGGTGGTGGTCACGGTCCTGAACCGGGCCGAGAGCGCGCCCCCCACGGTGGTCCACGACCAGATCGCCGGGGTCTCCTACACGTTGCCGCCGGAGTGGCGGGAGGGCGTGGTCGCGCCAGTGACCGGCTTCACGTCCGCCGCCGCGCGCGGCGACAGCGCCACGGTCATGGCCCGGCCCGGCGACCGGGTGGACCCGCCCAACCTGCGTTCGGCCGTCATCGACCTGAGCGATCTCTACACGCAGCTGCTGCTGCACGGCGACAAGGTCGAGGTGATCGATGACCGCGCCGTGACCGTCGGCGGGCGGCCGGGCCACACCCGGGCCGTACGCGCCGAATACACCGACGTGGTGAACGAGCCCGCCTTCATGCGGGTGACCCTGCTGACCAGGCCGGACGGCGGCAGCACGGTCCTGCTCGGGCTGGCCCATCCCGACCGTCCCCAGTCGCGCGCCGAGATCGAGGGCCTCATGTGGGGAGCCCGCTGACCCCACCGTCGTTCCCGCCGCCGTTGCTCCAGCCACCCCGCCCGCCCGCACCGCGCGCCACCGGAGCCTGATGCCCTCGCACCCCGCACCCCCGCGCGCCGCGCCACTCTCGCCCGCGGCACCTCGCCCGCCGCGCCTCCCGCCTCGTGCGGCCTCCTGCGCCTCTGCGGAGCGGGGCGCCTATGGGCCCGGCTGCCCTGCACACCACGCCATTCGCGCCTCGCGTGCCCCTGGCGTATTGCGGTGCTCCGGTCCTGGGGTCCTGCGTCCGCTATGTCGGGAAATAGCGCCGGCTATCCCTCCTTGAATCCTCTCCGTTGATATGGGCGTTGAATCGGGACAGTATGCGATATGGCGGCCTGCTTCTTTGTCGCGTACGTCCGATCGAATGTGCATATCGGTGAGTTAGTGGTTTCTCCGGTGCTCGATCCCGCGATAGCGGGAGATCGCGGCATTTTCGGTGCGGCTTTGAGATAGGCGGAGCATCTGTTTGCCGGTATCCGATAAGTGGCTCGCTGCCCACGTTTCCCCGGACAGGTATCTTCGATGTCGCATCGCACGAAAACGCGGTGACCCGGAAACACCAATTCTCACCATGGGGGGGAAATCAAATTGATTTCTCGTAGGAGCAGCTCGGCCTCTGGTTCGCGTGGCGCCGGTCGCCTGCTGGCGCGGGCCGCCGCAGTGGCCGTGACGTGCGCATCTGTGGGGCTGTCGGGTGCGGTCGCGGCGAGCGCAGCACCGACGAAGACCACCCCGGCCACGCAGGCAGCGACTCCGCAGGGCGGAGGGGAGAAGCAGAAGTTCATCCCCTTCCCGAGGCTGGACGCTACGAATATCATCACCGACTTCACGTTCGCCGCCGGTGACACGACCATCTCCCCGACCGCCTCTCGGACTTTCACCGGGTCGGCGCGCCGGGGTCACGTCTTCGTCAACGACGGCAACGCCTGGACGGACGTCACACCGGTCTTCGGCAGCAGCGGCTTCTTCTATGACATCGCTCTGGCTCCGAGCACCAGCACGGCGGTCCCGGCCGGGGCCACGGGGGTCACGCTCCCCGGCACCGGTGCTCCTGCGGGCCTGGTGAGGGTGACGGTGCGTCGGGCGGACGGGGCGATCCTCCGTTCCGACTGCACGGTCAGCAGCCTCAGCGGCGGTGGGACGCTCGGCACCTTCCTGCCGCTGTCCACGGCCAACTGCACGGCGCCGACGACGCTGTAACGGCCGGTCCTGGCAGATAGCACTCAGGGCGGACAGCCGCGGAGCCCGACGGGCTCCCGGGGCTGTCCGCCCTCGTGCGTCAAGGCGCCGGCTGGACACGGCCATCGCGGGAGCATCTTCCCGTCCTGAGTTGGCTCAATTTAGTGCGCACCTTCGGGGCTGCGGATCTGCTTGAGTGCGTCGCGTAGGTCTGTGGGCAGGGGGTCGGCGGCGGTCAGGACGT